>JAQUUF010000022.1 GCA_028693975.1 Acidaminococcaceae bacterium | reverse complement strand
CTCAGCGCAAGAAGAAAAGATAATTATTTCGAAGCTATGCTTTTGGATCCCGGTGATAAGGTTCGCTTAATTATGACCTTGCATTTCAAAGCTACAGAAGGGCACAGTATTCGAGAAGCAATGAAGTCAATGGTAGACATGGATGCTGCTGTTTATATTAGTGGCTCCTCTCGTAAAGAGTTTTATATCAAAAGATTTTTTACTACTTTCTTAAGTACAGAGTTTCAAGCTGCTTTAGGAGGTGGCAAAAATGAATAAAAAATATGAGATTATACCTATCCCTACAAGAATATTAACTGTGCATGACGATATAGTCGATGCCATTAATGAATTTGGTAAAGGCAAGGTTGGACCTAGAGATGTAGTGTGTGTTGCTGAGAGTGTTGTTGCTATTACGCAAAATAGAGCCTTCCGTAATGATGACATTCATCCAGGGTTCTGGGCTAAGAACTTATCGCAGCTGTTTCCGCAAAAGGGCAGCATTGCGAATCCTTATAGTATGCAGTCTTTGATGAACGAAGAAGGTACTGGCAAAGTTATTTGGGCGGTAATTTGCGGCATCGTTGGTAAATGCATGGGGAAATCCGGTGTTTTCTACGAGAAAGCAGGAGAACAAGCACGTTTAATTGACGACGTAACAGGCACAATGCCCCCGTATGACAAGCATATTGTCTATGGCCCAAAGAATCCTAAGCAAGTAGCAGAGAGAATTGCCAGAGAAACAGGAGCTTTTGGCGGTGCAGTGGCTGACGTTAATGACCTTAAAAGAGCTTTTATTCTGGGAGCATCTCAAGGTGTAGACCCCAAAGAAATCGCACAAATCTTGATTGATAATCCCTTTGGCAATGCTAGTGAAAAAACACCAATCTGCGTTATTAAAAATTATAAGCAAAATTAGAAAATTCAGGCTATAATATTAGTAAGTAAAAAATAATACAGTGATAATCCGTAACTAGATAGATGGTGCAACTCCATTTAGGTCCCGCCGCTGATCGATAAACAGCTCTTAGACGGATTGCTACTTAACCACGAGCGATGGCAGGGGCATGTTTTTGTACTATTAAACAGCAGGCCAACGGTGTCTGCTGTTTTTGTCTTTGTGTGGTAGAAAGAAGGAGAGACAGTGAAATTAGGCCGTTTGATATTAGTAAGTGTCTGTTTGGCTGCCTTGGTGCTGGGAGGGTGTACACCTAAGAATGCGGCAACTGAGGCCGGTAAGAATAAGACTGGCGGTTCGGTATATGCTACAGTGGAAGATGATTTGGGGCGTAAGGTGGTTTTGGAAAAGAAGCCGGAACGGATTGCTGTTCTAGGGATGTCTTTGCTGAATTTTGTGGATGCGGTGGGAGGTAAGATTGTGGCCCGGCCCACGGACCGTTTGTCTAATGCTGTTCCCCAACAATTCCTGGCAACGCCTGAGGTTGGGACGATGAACAATATTAATTTGGAGGCGTTAATAGCGCAGAAACCAGATTTGGTTATTGTTAACAAGACCCAGCAAGAGAAAATCATTCCCGTCTTAGAAAGCAATAATATTAAGGTCATCGCTACAGGTATTAAGACAGTAGCTGATGTAGAACGTAATCTTAAAATGATTGGACAAGTTTATGGACAGCCACAGAAGGCTGAGGATAGAGTAGCGGCAATTGAAAAAGAAATTAAAGGTATTGTGAGTAAGGTGCCGCAAAAGAAATTAAAAATTGTTATTTTGCATGCTACGCCCTCTACTGTCACGGTAGAACTTGAAAATAGCATTGCCGGCAATTGTGCTCAATTGCTAGGGTTCGACAATATTGCGGCTGGCAGTACAGCACTTTCGGGCAAACCGGAAAAAACTCCCTATAGTATTGAGACTTTGGTAGAGAAAGACCCTGATATTATTTTTATTACCTCTATGGGAGAAGCAGAACCAGCAAAAATTGAAAAAAGATTAAAAGCAGATGTACAGAGTAATCCAGCGTGGACTTCTCTGCGTGCCGTCAAAACCGATAAGATTTATGTATTACCAGAAAGATTGTTTTTACTTAACCCTGGTTTGGATTATCCTGAAGCAATCAAAACCATGGCTCAAAAAGTTTACCCGGAGCTATTTAAATGACAGATGAGAGACAAGAACATCAAGCGGTACTAGATACCGTGGAAATAGTAAATAAATATGGTATTAACCGAACGCTTTGGCGGAGTAGTATGCTCCTTCTTTTTGCTGTTTTGGCAATCTTAGCTTTTCTGGTGGCGGTGGCTAAGGGCTCGGCAGATATTACTATTAGCCAGGTGGCAGATATTTTGTTACATCCTACTGCGTCGCCTGCTAGCCAGATTATCTGGAATATTAGGCTGCCTCGTGCTATTGTGGGGACGCTGGTGGGCATGAATCTGGCTCTATCAGGAGCTATTTTACAAGCAATTATGCGTAATCCTTTAGCTGACCCTCATATCATTGGTATTTCTTCAGGTGCGGGATTGGCAGGAATTGCTGTGATGATTTTGTTCCCCACCTTGACTCATTTAATTACACCAGTGGCTTTTGTGGGGGCGATGGTGGCAGCTGTAGCCATTTACGTTTTAGCTTGGAAAAACGGTATTAAGCCAGTCCGTATTATTTTGGCTGGCGTGGCAGTATCGGCATTTCTTAGTGCAGGTATTTCAGGCTTATTGATTTTCTATAGTGACAGGGTGCATGGCGCACTGATGTGGATGGTAGGCGGTTTGTCTGCTCGTTCTTGGCCCCATGTAGAAATTATTTTGCCCTATGCCATATTGGGCTTAATTCTGGCGTTGATAGGTGCCCATTACCTAAATGTATTGCAATTAGGAGACGATATGGCTCAAGGGTTGGGCCTTAATGTAGAAGTGACGCGTATCGCCTTAACTGCCGTAGCTGCTCTATTGGCGGCCAGTGCAGTCAGCGTGGCTGGCCTCTTAGGTTTTGTGGGCCTCATTATTCCCCATATTTGTCGCTTGTTGGTAGGCTCGGACTATCGTTTTATTATACCGGGGTCAGCACTTTTAGGGATGGCTATCATAACTTTTAGCGACACCTTTGCACGCATGATTTTTGCACCGGTGGAATTACCGGTAGGTATTATTATGGCCGCTGTTGGTGCGCCTTTCTTCTTATTCTTATTAAGGAGGGAACTCTAATGGCTGATGTAGTTCAATTACAAAATGTAAGTGTAAGTATTAATCATACTGAAATTGTACATGATATTAGTTTGGGAATTCCTGAAGGTAAAATAACTGCTATTATTGGGCCTAATGGTTGTGGCAAAAGTACTACCTTAAAAGCTATCAGCAGAATCCTACCTTGTACGCAAGGCACTATTACTTTGAATGGTAGGGAGATTCATCAATATGCCCATCGCGCTTTTGCTCAGGAGCTAGCCATGTTGCCTCAGTCGCCAAAGGCTCCCAGTGATTTGACTGTTATTGATTTGGTTAATATGGGGCGCTTTCCTTATAAAAATTTGTTTAATCGTGCGCAGCAAGAAGACCGTGAAATTGTCATATGGGCACTGGAGCAAACCAATATGCGCTCTATGCATCATCGCCTTTTGAGCACTTTGTCTGGTGGGGAGCGACAACGTGCTTGGATTGCTATGACTTTGGCGCAAAAGCCCCGTGTGTTAATGCTAGATGAACCCACAACCTATTTGGACATCAGTCATCAATTAGAAGTAATGAAGCTTTTAGTTAAGCTTAATACGGAGCTGCATTTGACTGTAGTGTTGGTTTTGCATGAGCTTAATCAGGCTTTGCAGTTTGCTGATAATGTTGCTGTTATCAAGGCAGGACGTTTGGTGGTACAGGGTGACCCTCGGCAGGTTATTACACCGGAGCTTTTGGCACAGGTTTTTGGTGTGCGTGCTGAAAGGTTCGCTTGCAGCAATGGTATGCAGGTACTGATACCTATAGATTTACTATAGACATACATAGAGGAGAAATGCGGTGCTTAAGTCCTTTTTTAAATACTATAAACCTTATAAAAAAATATTACTGCTGACTATTCTCGGCTCTTTGGTAACATCTATCTTGGAGCTGGCCTTTCCTCTTGTCTTGCGCAGAGCAATTAATGTAATTTTGCCTGCTAAGGAATTAGAGCTTCTCGGTTTGTTTGCTGTGGGCCTTTTAATTATGTACACTGTTTCCTTCGCAGTTAATTACTGTGTAATGTTCTACGGTCATGTGATGGGGGCTAAGATAGAGAATGATATGCGCCATCTGCTTTTTAAGCATTTGGGGGGTTTGTCTTTTCGTTTTTTTGACAATAGCAAAACAGGACAGCTGATTTCCCGCATTACCGGTGATGTGTCCGAGATTGGCGAACTAGCTTTTATGGGGCCTCACGACGTGGTAATATGTTCTATTACTATGTTAGGTACTATGGCGGTATTGCTGTATCTTAATTGGCCTTTAGCTATTTTGATTTGTGCTTTGCTTTTATTCAAGACTTATGATTCTCTTACTATTAATAGGCAGATGAAAGCAGCTTTTCGTGTGAATCGCGTTAGGGCAGGAGAAATTAGTGCCCAAGTTGAGGATAGTTTGTCTGGAATTCGAGTAGTTAAAGCCTACACTAATGAAGAATACGAATATAATAAGTTTTCTGCTGTCAGCCATAGTTTGCTGAATGCTAGAATAGCTTCCTACAAGTTGCTGGCTCGCTTCGGTAGCAGTGTTAGTTATTTTACCAATGTTATTAATGCGGTGCTATTTGCTGTGGGTGGTTATTTAGTAATTACAGCTAGCTTACCTTTTAGTGATTTTATGGCCTTCTTTCTCTATGTGGGTATCTTCATGCGGCCCTTGTTTCGTTTGACGGCCTTGATGGAGATGTACCAAAGAGGGATGGCAGGCTACCACCGCTATTGCGAGATAATGGAAGAAAAACCCGATTTTGAAGACGCACCGAATGCGATTACTTGTGAGCGTCTGCGAGGAGATATTGAATTTCATGTGGTGGTTTTTCATTATGACCCAGCCAAACCGGTACTGCGCAATCTAAGTTTTAGGGTACAGGAGAATCAAAAGGTAGCAATAGTGGGACCAACCGGTGCCGGCAAAACAACTATTTGCAATTTGATACCGCGCTTTTATGATGTCTGTGCTGGGGCTATTACTATCGGTGGCAAGGATATACGCGAGTTCAAACTAGAAGATTTACGCAAGAATATCGGCATTGTGCAACAGGATGTTTTTATTTTTTCAGATAATGTGCGGGAGAATATCGCTTATGGACGGCCAGAAGCAACGGAAGAAGATATTATTGCGGCAGCCAAAGCAGCTGAGGCCCATGATTTTATTATGCAATTACCCCAAGGCTATGACACCAATATTGGTGAGAGAGGCGTGAAACTGTCCGGAGGACAGAAGCAACGTTTATCAATTGCCAGAATTTTCCTGAAAAATCCACCCATTTTAATTTTGGATGAGGCTACATCGTCTCTAGATAATGCGACGGAGAAGAAAATTCAAAAAGCACTCAATAAATTATCCGAAAATAGAACGTCATTAATAATTGCTCATCGCCTGGCTACGGTTCACGGAGCGGATAAGATAGAAGTATTGACAGAACAAGGCATCGTAGAGGAAGGGACGCACGAAGAATTGTTAGGCCGCCAAGGAGTGTATAACAAACTCTATGAAGCACAATTTATGGATATAGAAAAATAGGTGTAGTTATGAAGGAAATGTTTAATTTTTGTCCTATACATGGTTATGATGTGGAGCTAGAACAACGCCAACAAACTTTGGAGCAATTTGCACAAGAAGTTGGAGTAAACGGGGTGGAGCTTTTGGCCTATGGCACAACGGCGGCTACTGACGCAAGCAAATATAAGGCGTCTACCATAGGTGTACATCTGCGTTATTGGACTTTTTGGGTAGATTTTTGGAGAAATAACCAGCCTAAAGTAGCAGTGCAATTTCCACAGACGGCAGATATTGTGACCTATTATGGGGCAGATAACACAGCAGATTGGCTTAAGGTTATCAGGAAAAATATTATTTCTGGTTTGAGCTATCAGCCGCAATATGTGGTGTGGCATGTCAGTGAAGCCTCTAATATAGAAGCTTTTACGATGAAGTTTGGTCATAGCGACCTAGAAGTTATTGATGCCACTATTGAAGTTGTCAACGAAGTGTTGGAGGCTTTGCCCAAGAACATTTTGCTTTTATTCGAAAATCTTTGGTGGCCCGGGCTTCGCCTAGATCAACCGCGACTGGTGGAACGCCTATTGAGTGGTATTAAACGTGACAAAGTTGGGCTTATGCTAGATACAGGACATTTGGCCAATACTAATTCTGCTTTGGTCACGGAGCGAGATTTGGTGGAATATGAAAAGTCTATCGTGCGCAATCTAGGCTCGCTTAAGCAATATATACGCGGTATGCACCTGAATAGCTCTCTATCGGGTGCCTATCTAAATACCTTTCCACGTTCTTTGCCGGAGAAGATGACCTTAGGCAATATTTATGAGAATATCGTTAATATTGATAGACACCAACCGTTTACGGATTCTTTTATTAGGGAATTAGTGAATTTGGTAGAGCCAGATTATTTAGTACATGAACTATATTATGACAATTTTGCGGATCTCAAAGGAAAACTGAAACAGCAAAGAGAAGCTTTGTTTGAGTGAGTTATTATTAAAGAACGCAGTAGTTGCGTTCTTTAATTTTTTCTTCATACTGACACGAAAAGCGAGTTAAGACACAGGAAGTAAATATTGTGCTTTAATTGCACTTACTATATACTAGTGATATATAAGATATTTTAGCTTTAGAAAGGTGAGAGCATGACTAATCGTGAGATAGAGTATTATAGATTAAGAGGACAAATATTTAATTATTTTTATGAATCATCTGACTATAATGAAGCTATTAATTATGTGCTCAAACTTGTGGGCGAATTTTTCCACGTCAGCCGCACTTATATCTTTGAAGATAGCGAGGATGGTAAATATACGAGCAATACCTATGAATGGTGTGAAGCGGGAATAACTCCGGAAATAAAATATTTGCAAAATATTTCCTATGAGAAAATTGGTTATGGAGAGCTTTTTGATGCTGATGGTTTATTTGTCTGTGCTGATGCGACTCAGGTAAATGAGAGCGTGCGGAGAATGTTAGAGCCCCAAGGCATTAAGGCTATGGTGCAATACCTTATTTTTGATGACGGCAAAAAAAGAGGCTTTATAGGTTTTGATGATTGCAGACAGGTACGTCCAGAATGGTATGATGATAAAATGTTGCAAGAAACTTTGATTACTACATCACGTTTGCTGTCAACCTTTTTAATAAAAGAACGCAATATGGAACGTATCGTTGCCTATCAACAAATTTTATCCGAAAAATTACTTGAAGAGAAGCGTTTACGTTGTGAGACGATGCTGGCTAACCAAGCCAAGAGCACTTTCGTTTCTAGTGTTAGCCATGATATGCGGACACCACTTAATGGTATTTTGGGCTCAGTAGAATTAGCCAAAGAAGAACTGAATAATCCGGGAAATTTACTGGATTACCTAGATGATATAGCGTTTTCGGGAGAGTACTTATTAAGGCTTATTAACGATGTTTTGGATGTATCAAAACTAGAAAAGGGCAAAATGGAGCTTCGCGCTGAGCCGTATTCTCACGATGCTTGTTTAAAAAATGTTATTAAGATGGTTAAGCCCCTTAGCAATAAAAAGAATATTACCTTGCATATTAAACAACTTAACAATACCGCTGTCTGTCTGGTGGATAAGATACGCTACCAGCAGATTTTCTTTAATGTGTTTTCCAATGCTGTCAAGTTCACACCAGAGGGTGGCTCTATCACTTATTATTGCGAAATTGAGAAAATAAATGAGCATTATATAGATTGTAAAAGCCATATTATTGATACCGGTATTGGTATGAGCCCAGAGTTTCAGAAACATGTTTTTGAGCCTTTTGCTAGGGAGCGTCAAGCTGGTTATGGAGAGAGGGTTGAAGGAACTGGCCTAGGTCTGCATATAGCCAATCAAATCGCGCATTTGATGGGAGGAGAAGTACAAATTAATAGTACAATGGGACAGGGCACAGAGGTTGTGGTCCATACGATAATGCAGATTACCGAGGATGAAGAACTGCCGCAACAAGTTAAACAAGCCCATGTGAGGTATAACATCAATGGACTGAGTGTTTTGGTGGTAGAAGACCATCCTATTAATGCTAAAATTATTATTAATATGTTGCAAAAAAATGGTGGAGTAGTACACTGGGTTAATAATGGTGCCAAGGCAGTGCACGCTTTTGCTCAAGCAGCACCGGGAACCTATGATGTTATTCTTATGGATATACGGATGCCGGTACTGAACGGACTGGAAGCCAGTGCCCAGATACGTGCTCTAGAGCATTCTGAGGCAGCGACGATTCCCATTATAGCTATGACGGCCAATACTTCTGAAAATGATATTGAAGAATATTACGCTGCCGGTATGAATGGCTATTTGGCCAAACCAATTTCGATGGCAGAGTTGTATGCAGTTTTGGTTAATTATTTACCACAAAAATAGGTCTTATATCCTGCTGTCTCAAATGGTAGCAAACAGGTATCGGTTGCAGAAGGAGGAAGTTGGTAGTGCCTAACATTATAGAAATACAAGATTTAGCAGCACCTGCTTTGGCTGTGTATTCTAGGTTAACGGAACCACAATTGCGCAATCGTTTAGAGCCGGAACAAGGCATCTTTATTGCTGAGAGCCTCAAAGTGATAGAGCTAGCGCTACGAGCTGGATACCGACCTCGTTCTTTTCTGATGGAGCACAAGCGTGTAGCAGGACAGGCCAGAGAGTTACTAGCAAGTTGTGGTGCTGTTCCTGTTTATACTGCAGCGCGAGAGGTATTAGCTCAGTTAACGGGTTATACATTAACTAGAGGCATTCTCTGCGCCCTAGAGCGGCCGGTATTACCCACGGTGGCGCAGGTTTGTGAAGGGGCTAGACGGATTGCTGTCCTAGAAGGTATTACTGATGCTACTAATGTAGGAGCCATCTTTCGTTCGGCAGCGGCTCTAGGTATAGATGCAGTCCTGGTCACCAATTCTTGTTGTGACCCACTATGCCGTCGCTCGGTGCGCGTAAGCATGGGGACTATATTTCAAGTACCTTGGACGAGAGTGGACAATGATTTGCATATTTTATCTGTTATGGGTTTTGCTACAGCAGCGCTTGCTTTGAGCCCAGAGGCGATAAGCATTGCTGATGTTAGACTGCAAGAGGAGGATAGGTTAGCTTTAATATTTGGTACAGAAGGCTATGGCTTGTCGCAAGCTACTTTGGAGCAATGCAGCTATGTAGTCCAAATCCCCATGGCACAAGGGGTGGATTCGCTGAATGTGGCGGCTGCCAGCGCCGTGGCATTTTGGCAGTTAAGAAGATGACTTTAGGAGGAGGCACAAGTAATTGTGTCTCTTTTTTGTATTTTCCAGATGTTTTGTTATATAATGGTTATATATAGTTGTAGACAATTGCCTTTGAAGTGTGGATGGAGGTGAGAAGATAATGCTATTGGGTATAGATGTGGGTGGAACTTTTACTGATGCGGTACTTGTGGAGCAAGGCGCCATTGTGGACATGGCCAAAGTACCTACTACACATCAAGCGATTTTGCAGGGTATTTTGGGAGCGTTGGACAAAGTGTTGGTGCCGGCAATGGCACTCAAGATAGAGCGCGTCGTTATCTCTAGTACCATAGTAACTAATGCTATTGCCGAAGGTCAAACTGAGCCGGTTTTTTTGGCTATAATGTCTGGGCCGGGGCTGAATCCTCAAGGACTTTTTCCCATAGAGCCTTATTTGGCCAAGGGCTATGTAGACCATAGAGGGCAGATAATTGTGCGGGAAAGCTTGGAGCACGCTATGGTAGACAAAATGGCACAGGGTAAGAAGATGGCTGCTATTAGCGGCAAATTTGCTGTTCGCAACCAAAGTAATGAAGTAGCTTTGGCTAGTGACCTCCAAGAATATAAATTTAATAAGATTTTTGTCGGCAGCCAGATGTCAGGCGAGTTGAATTTTGTACGACGGACCAATTCGGCTTATTTTTCTGCCGCCGTATATCATAGATTTAAAAATTTTGTGGAACAAGTTGAAGCGAGCCTAGCACAACGCCAGATTACTGCACCTATACATGTTTTAAAAGCTGACGGCGGCACCTTGCCTTTGGCTGCTTCTTTGGAACAGCCCATAGAAGGCGTGTTTACAGGGCCTGCGGCTAGTGTGCTTGGTATTGAGGCCATTGATCCACCTGAGCATTGCGCCATCTCTCTGGATGTGGGTGGAACCACTACCGATATTGCTTTTTGGGAAGAGGGCAAGCCGTTGATGGCACGCAAAGGTGCTAAGGTAGCAGGGTATAATACCTCAGTTCGTGCTTTCCATATGCGTAGCCTAGGGGTTGGCGGCGATAGTGCGATTGTGCGGACAGAGAAGGGGTTTGATGTAGGTCCTGAGCGAGCAGGACAAGCTGCGGCTTTGGGCGGAGACTATGCAACTTTGGCTGATGCTCTTATTACCGCAGGACGTATTAGCTTCGGTGATGCTACAGCATCTAGGGAGGCTATTGCGACTTATTGCCATCCTGGTGAGTGCCCAGAGAAGATAGCGGTAGTAATTATTGATGCTGCCGTGACTAAGATTGCAGTGGCTATTAATGAAATGCTCCAAGAGTGGAGTATGCAACCTGTCTACACGGTGGACGATATTGTGCAAGGCAATGGTTTTGTGCCACAGAGGCTCATTGGCGTAGGCGGTGGAGCACCTGGCTTAATTGCTGCGCTGGGGGAAAAGATGCATTTGCCTGTGGAGATTCCCCAAGGTGCCATGGTGGCTAATGCTATTGGTGCAGCTTTGGCTAAGCCTACATTAACTGCAACCTTGCGGTGTGATACTACCGAAGGATATTACCTTATTCCGGAAGCCCATATTAAAGCAAAGATAAGCAAGAGCTTCGGACGCTGCCAAGCGGAAGAGGTGTTGCGCAAATATTTGTTAGCTGCCGCCGGGCAATGGCAGATGGAGGCTAATAAGACAGAAATTATTGCCTATGAGGAGTTTCCTACTATCCACAATTATGTTACTTCAGGTAAAATTATTTATGCCAAAATGCAATTACAGCCAGGAATTTTATTCCCTGTGGTGGCAAGGGAGGTGGCGTTTTGAAACCAACCTTAGGCTTAATATTCTTTCCGGCGTTTGATTGGAAGATTAGTCCTACTCATCCGGAAAGGCAAGAAAGATTACTCTATACTAGAGACCAGTTGTTAGAAGAAGGCGTTTTTAATTTGCCGCAAATCCGTGAATATAGACCACGGTTGGCGACGCTTAATGACCTAGAGCGAGTACACATAGGAGTACCGTCCATAGCTAAGCTGATAACTCAAGCGCATTTAGTATCGTCCGGTGGTTGCTTGACTGCTGCTGATGCCGTGATGAAACAAGAAGTAAAACGAGCTTTTGCTCTAGTTCGTCCCCCAGGACATCATGCTATGCGCGTAGTTCATGGTATTCGTGGATTTTGTACAATCAATATCGAAGCAATTATGGTAGAATATTTAAGAGAGCATTATGGTGTGCGCAAAATCGCCGTGGTAGATACGGATGTGCATCATGGTGATGGCAGTCAGGATATTTTTTATCATGACCCCGATACTTTGTACATATCTTTCCACCAAGACGGCCGCACGCTCTATCCGGGGACAGGTTTCCCCAATGAGGCTGGCTCACCAGCGGCTTATGGCACAACGATTAATTTACCGCTTTTGCCGACAACTGGAGATGAGGGTTTGCACAGGTTGTTTGATGGGTTGATTAGACCTATTTTAGATGATTTCCAGCCGGAAATTATTATTAATTCTGCTGGGCAAGACAATCATTTTAGTGACCCGTTGGCCTCTATGAGCGTGACAGCTCAAGGGTACGCTCGTTTGGCAGATAAGCTTCAAGCAGATATTGCTGTCTTGGAAGGCGGCTATTCAGTGGAGGCTGCACTGCCCTATGTTAATACTGGCATTATTCTGGCTATGGCTGGGGTGGATTATTCCCATGTGGTAGAGCCGGACCAAAGCTTATTGCGGCCACAGGACCCACGCTGTAATAAGCGGGTGGATGAACTAATTGATTTGCAAGGACAGATGTGGAGTAACAGAGAAAAACTGCGCGCGGCAGCTTTGAGCAAATGTGGACCAGTCTGGGCCCGAGACAAAAGTATTTATTATGATGAAGAAGGCATTAGAGAGCACCAAGAAGAAACAGCGCATTACTGCGATAATTGCAGCGGCTATCTTACTATAGAAACTGAAGCGCAGAATACACGCTTTGGGGATCAGGACGCATATATTGTGTGCTTGAACAGAGATACTTGCTCACACTGTCGTAGTGTGGCTATGGACCAAGCTCTAGCGGCTAAGCGCAGTGGTAGGTGGGATTATGTTTTGGTGCAGGATAAAGCGCATAGTAGGGTAGAACAAATATAAGGAGAAGATGACAGATGGCAAGAGTGGATGGCAGGAAGGCGGATCA
>JAQUUF010000021.1 GCA_028693975.1 Acidaminococcaceae bacterium | reverse complement strand
GAAGGCGTCCGTAAGCTATTCAATACCTCTATTGGTCTAGGTATTACAGGCATAGCAGGACCCGGTGGTGCCACTAAAACTAAATCTGTTGGTTTGGTTTATATTGCAGTTTCAGATGAAAAAGGTACTTGGTGCACAGAAAACAAATTCAGGGGCACACGAGTGAACAATAAATTACGCAGTGCGATGACGGCCTTTGCCATGGCACTAAACAAATTAAAAGAAGATTTTCAGGAGGAAAAATGACAACTAACACTACAGAAATGTTTGGCGATTTAATCTTAGACAAAAAAATCGTTGCAGCACTAACAGATATGGGGTTTGAAGAACCTTCTCCCATTCAAAAAGAAACAATACCTTTGGCTATAGCTGGCGAAGATGTAATCGGGCAAGCTCAAACTGGTACCGGCAAAACAGCTGCTTTTGGTATTCCTATTGTGCAAAATATTACTGACCATCGCCATATTCAAGCGCTTATTATGACACCGACCAGAGAGCTGGCTATTCAAGTGTCAGAAGAAATTGGCAAAATAGGTCGTACTAGTCGCATCAAAGCTTTACCGGTTTATGGTGGACAGCCAATTGATAGACAAATTCGTGCTTTGCGCAGTGGCGCACAAATTGTAATTGGCACCCCTGGTCGTTTGTTAGACCATATTGCTCGCAATACCATTAAACTAGACCATATTAAATTCTTAGTTCTAGATGAAGCTGATGAAATGCTGGATATGGGCTTTGTTGATGATATGGAAGAAATTATGCGTCACATTCCCAGTGAGCGTCAAACCATGTTGTTCTCTGCTACTATGCCCAGACCTATCTTAAGCTTAACCAAGAAATACATGCGTGCTCCCAAGCTAGTAGCAATTCACAAAGAAGAAGTAACTGCTCCTTCTGTGGACCAATACTACTATGAAACCAAAGATAAGGTTGATGGCCTGTGCCGTTTGTTGGATGTTGAAATCAACGGCAAGTTGATTATTTTCTGTCGCACCAAAAAGGGTGTAGATGATTTGGTTCAGGCATTAAATAGTCGTGGTTATTTGTCTGATGGTCTTCATGGTGATTTGAGTCAAAGCCAACGTGACCGTGTTATGAAAAAGTTCCGCACCGGCAAGAGTGATATTCTAGTTGCTACAGATGTAGCAGCACGTGGTTTGGATATTGATAATATTACCCATGTGGTTAACTTTGATATTCCCTCTGACCCCGAGAGCTATGTGCATCGTATCGGCCGTACCGGTCGTGCTGGTAATAGCGGCATTGCTTTGACCTTCATCACTCCTAGAGAGTTTAGACAACTTAAACTAATCGAGCGCAGTGTTAAAACCAAAATTACACGTCGTCAACTGCCGACAGACGCCAGCGTCCTAGAACGTCAAAGAGAAATGATCGTTTCTAAGATGCAGACTGTCCTAGAGCAAAATAAATTTGAGGAGTATATGTCCATAGTTGATTCTCTGACCAGTGACTATAATGCCGAAGAAATTGCTGCTGCTGCTCTCAAATTAATGCAAGAAGGAAATAAAGCATTAGAAGCAAGTGAAAGTATTGCTACAGCTCCTGACTTCACCAATACCGGTGCAAAGTCTGGCATGGTGCGCTTATTCATTAACATTGGCCGCAGCCAAAAAGTAATGCCGAAAGACCTGGTTAGAGCTATTGCTATTGAATGCGATATCCCTGGTAATACTATCGGTCAAATTAATATTTATGATAAGTTCAGTTTTGTGGAAGTACCAGCTGATCAAGCAGAAAAGGTTTTAGCTGTCATGCACAGAAATACCATTAAAGGTTACAAGGTTAATATGGAACCTGCCAAAGGCAGATAAATAGTATGTTTAGCCACTTTTGAGGAACCTCCCAAAAGTGGCTTTTTTCTTGGCTATTTTATGCTATAATAGTTGAGGATTAGATGAAAAGAGGTGGCTAAGATGGCTGAAATTCTAGGTAATACCAAAGGACTAAAAAGCAGTGTCTTGGAAGCATTGCAAGGTATCTATGACTTAAAAGTTGATCCGGGGCAAGTTGTTTCTACAGAAATTGCTGTGCAAATGGCTGATATCTCCGAATACTTAAATAAAGAAATTTCCCTGTATATTACTCGCGCCGGGCAAATACTCAATATTGCCGTCGGGAGCGCCGATACAGTGCAGCTGCCTGATTTTAATGGTAAGAGAGGTGCAGCCAGACTTAGCGGTGTGCGCTGCGTTCATACTCATCCGGGCGGAAATTCTGCTCTTAGTGGTGTTGACTACTCGGCTCTGAAGAGTAATCGCTTCGATGCCATGGTAACTATTGGCGTCAACGGTCCTGACTTTCAAAAATCTGTAGTTTCAATAGGTATGTTAACCGGCTTAGACGCTAATAAAGAGTTCACTTGTAGTGAATTCGGACCTTTGAGTTTGGCTCAAGCCGAGGATTTTTATTTTCCCAATATCGTCAACACATTAGAGAAAATATTAGAAAAAGAAATCAAAGGCACGGAGCTGATAGCCAAACAAGAACGAGCCATGTTGGTTTCTCTGGAATGGGGGAATGCCAAAGCAGCTTGGTCTGCAGAAGATTCCCTAGAAGAATTAAAACAACTGACTGATACTGCTGGCGCTGTGACTGTAGCCAAATTTTTCCAGTCGAGACCCAAACCTGACCCAGCATTTTTTATCGGTAGAGGTAAGGTGGGGGAGCTAGCGCTCTTTGCCCAACAAGAGGGGATTGATCTGTGTATCTTTGACGACGAGCTCTCCCCGGCTCAGCAGCGTAATCTGGAAGCCACCATTGGTGTACGTATCTTAGACCGTACTGGTCTAATCTTAGATATTTTTGCCCAACGAGCCCGTACTAACGAAGGAAAGATGCAGGTGGAATTAGCCCAACTGAAATACACTCTGCCTCGTATTGGCGGTCAGGGTTTAAGCCTCTCTCGTTTGGGTGGTGGTATCGGTACCAGAGGCCCTGGTGAAACAAAATTAGAAGTAGACAAGCGGCGTATCCGCGACCGTATTGCTTTCATAGAGGATAATATTAAGAAGATTAAGTCTGTCCGTGACTTGCATCGTAATAAACGAAGCAAACAACAAATACCCGCTATTAGTTTAGTTGGATATACCAATACAGGTAAATCTACCCTCTTAAATACTTTAACGCAGTCAGATATTTACGCCCAGGATCAATTATTTGCTACTTTGGACCCTACTACCCGCAAGCTCTTATTACCTGATAAGAGAGAAGCTCTCCTAACGGATACAGTTGGTTTTATTCAAAGGCTCCCCCACCAGCTAGTTGCTGCTTTCAAGTCTACCTTGGAGGAAGTGTGCCAAGCGGATTTGCTTCTACATGTAATTGATGTTAGCCATGAACTGTACAAAGAGCAAACCAGTGCCGTCTACGAAGTACTAAAGGAAATAGGTGCGGCGGATAAGGAAGTAATTACTGTTTATAATAAAGTTGATAATTTACCACCTGAGAGTGAATTACTGCGTCGCCTTAGTAAGGAAGAAAACGCTGTATGCATATCGGCCAAGCAAGGACAAGGACTAGAAGAACTAAAACAACTTATCGTAGATAACCTCAAGCTGCAATCCATTGAGGCAGAGTTGCTTTTCCCCTATAATACTAGTGCAATTGCGGCCCAAATGCATGAGAACAGTACCGTTTTACAACAAGAATACCTTGCAGATGGTATTAAGTTAAAAGTGCGAATTTCTTGCGAATTATTACCACAATATGAGAAATACCTACTCAAACAATAAAATTAAAAAGGATGATTTGTGTAAATGATTAATTTTGATACTTTGGAGCAAAAAGCTTTAACCGTAGTGAATCAAACAGCTCGTCAACATGAAGAAATAGCATTAGTTAATACTCGAAAAGTCTTGGCGGCCTATAAAAAATATCAAGTGGCCGATTATTTTTTAAAGCCTTCTACCGGTTATGCCTATTCTGACGTCGGCCGAGACCAGTTAGATTTAATCTACGCTGATATTTTTAAGGCAGAAGCGGCTCTGGTAAGAGCACAATTCGTCTCTGGCACCCATGCTTTAGCTGTTGCTCTATTGGGTAATTTACGTCCTGGTGACGAGATGATTGCGGCTACTGGTACCCCTTATGACACCATGCAAACTATTATTGGTTGCACGGAAAATGTACCTGGTTCATTATGTGATTTGGGCGTTAAATACACCGAAATTCCTATGGTAGGAACTACTCCTAATCTAGAATTATTGCAAAAATCTATCAACGCTCAGACTAAATTGATTCATATACAGCGCTCTTGTGGCTATAGCTCAGTGAGAAAAACTTTAACAGTAGAAGAAATTGGAAGTATTTGCCGAGCTGCTAAAGAGATAAAACCTGATATTATTTGTTTTGTTGATAATTGTTATGGCGAATTTATGGAAGAACAAGAACCTACTGAAGTTGGTGCTGATTTGATGGCTGGTTCTTTAATTAAAAACTTAGGTGGTGGATTAGCGCCTACCGGTGGTTATATAGTTGGGAAGAGGGGATTGGTCGATCTAGCCTCCTATCGCCTCACCGCTCCTGGGCTCGGTGGTGAAATGGGAGCTACCTTGGGAGATACGGCACGTGAATTCTACCAAGGGTTATTTCTGGCACCGCACGTAGTATTGCAAGCCGTTAAAACCTCAATTTTTGCCGCTGCCGTTTTTCACGAATTAGGTTTTGCGGTTACTCCTCTACCCACCGATAAACGTAGCGATATAATCCAAGCTATTACTTTGGATTCCTCTAAAAATTTGTGTGCTTTCTGCGAAGCTATTCAAGCAAACTCTCCTATTGATTCTCACGTAACACCTGTTCCTTCACATTTACCGGGCTACGCCGATGAAGTAATTATGGCTGCAGGTACTTTTGTGCAAGGAGCATCTATTGAATTAAGTGCGGATGCACCTATGAGAGAACCGTTTAATGTTTTCTTCCAAGGTGGATTAACTTTTGAGCACGGCAGACTGGCAATTATGGCTGCTGCAAAGGCTATAATCGCACAAAGCTAGTCTACAAGCGGCTTTCAGGATATTTTCTCCAAATTTGCGTTTTGAGCGTCTTTTTTGAGTAACGAATACTAGTTTACCCGTTAAATAAGAAAAATATTACAATACGCCTATAATATCCTTATAAGCATAAAAAATACCACTACTTTGAGTTATAAAGTAGTGGTATTTTAGTTGAAAATTACAACATTCTAAAAACAGCAATAACTTTGCCCATGACCATAATATTATCTTTCCCCACAATTGGGCTATAGGCATCATTTTCCGGTTGCAGGCGTATTTGTTTCAATTCTCTAAAATAACGCTTGATAGTAGTTTCTTCGCCGTCAATAAGGGCAACAACGATATCACCATTGGATGCAAAATTCTGTTTGCGAACAACAACATAGTCACGCTCCAAAATACCAGCGTTCTTCATGCTGTCACCAACAACAGACATCATAAACACATCCTCTTGGCAACCAATTAAATCCAAGGGAATAGGGTAGGTCTCTTCAATATTTTCAGCAGCCAGAATAGGCTGACCAGCATGTACTGCACCAACAAGGGGGACAGGTACAACGGTTTTTTGGCGCCAAGAAGCATCTTGAGTAATTTCCAAGGCACGAGGCTTAGCAGGGTCACGGCTGATAAAGCCCAAATCTTCCAGCTTATGCAAATGAGCGTGTACAGTAGCACTAGATGACAAGCCTATAGCTTTGCCAATCTCACGAACAGAAGGAGGATATCCCTTGGCAGAAAGAAATTGACGAATATAGCCCAAAATCTGACGCTGTCTATCAGTAAGAGAAGCCTCAGAGTTATATTCTGTTGGATCAATAGATTTTGTTTTTTTCATTGGACGAAACCTCCTAGAATATTTGTTCTATTTAAGTAAGTGTACCATAGTCGTTCGAGATAGTCAAACATTAGTTTGCAAACCTTTGCAACGTCCGATAATATATATTATGTAAAATTTATGCTAAAATTCAAGGAACATGAAGAGTCTTATGAAAAGACCTCGCATGTTCCTTGAAATAATTCTTTTATTTTTATTTACTGGTTGAAAGTTATTTTTCAATAACTACTTCTTTAAAGGATCTAACTGCATTCTTAAATGATTTAAGCTTCATTTCATAATTGATTGTATCGTCTGTGCTGAACCTCAGTTGGTAGCCGATATTATCTTTACCAAAGAAATATGCATTAATAACAAAGATTTTCTTAAGGTCTACACTATTAGTAGTTTCCATGATACTCCCGTTTAATCCATTGATTGTAACAGGTTCGTGCCTAATAATAGTGATGTTAGGAGTATATTTTGTGACTTTAGTTACAAAATCTTTTTCTTCTTTGTTTATATTTGTATTTGTTGCGTTAGCAAATGATTTGTATTGTTCTGTTTTAAAGGAACGAATCATAGCTTCATCTGTATGTACACTACTCATAGAACGCGCAATAATCACGTTATTAGCTCTTAATGTACTTGCATGCCAGCCAGCCGGCAAATTAATTTGGTAGCCCAAATGTGACGTTACCAACGTGTTGTCTTCAACAAAAGTTGGCTTATTAACACGCAGCTTGTCTTTGATATTTTTTAATAAGGCTGTGGCTTGAACTTTTTCGGACTGTGGCGCACTTACAGTAACGACAAGAAGTCTATCTTCCTTCTGTTGATAAGCACTTCCAAGTACCAAAGGTCTAATGCAATCTGCTTTGCCAGAATAATTTAGCGTAAAATCTGTGCCTTCAGAGTTGTTCGGTGTCTTGTTCGCTCCAACTTTGGTGGTTTGGCTGAACTGAAAATTTGGGTAATCCTGGATTTGCAGGATGAATTGTTGATAATCTTTTATTTGTTGCGCTGAATAATTATTGGTTAACCCTGTTAAAGAAGTAGGCAGAGTATAACTATCTATATCAACTAAGAGTTTACCCACAGAATACCGTACTGCTGTATTAGTGTGCAATATATCCTCCCTACCTTTCACTAATTCGGTTCGATAACCGCCGTTAGGGCTTTTAAAGGTACTTGCAGCCTTGGGCTTAGTAATGGTATTAGCAACAGGCGCAGCAAAAGCTGTGCTTAAAGAACATAATATCAGCGTAAAAACAAACAAAAGTGAAAACCTTTTAAACATATTATCATCCTCGGTTTGAATTATTTTATTGAATATTTATAAAGTACACTTGATAATTTTTAGGCAAGTGTACTTTATAAATTTAGATTTAGTTTCTTATTTCTCTTTAAGATAAGCGTCAATAGCCACTGCTGCTTTCTTGCCGGCACCCATAGCGGAAATTACAGTTGCTGCACCGGTTACAATATCACCTCCGGCAAAAACACCTGGCATAGATGTTTGCCCCACTGCATCAGCTACTATATTACCCCTCTTATTAGTTTCCAAATGCGGCGTGGTCATTTTAATCAAAGGATTGGGCCCTTGACCAATAGACATTACTACCATATCTACATCCAAAATATATTCTGAACCGGCAATAGCTACAGGTGATCTACGACCAGATGCATCTGGCTCCCCTAGTTCCATTTTAATACATTTCATGCCTTTGACCCAGCTATTTTCATCACCTAGAATCTCCAAAGGATTATTCAGTAATCTGAATTCAATACCCTCTTCCCTAGCATGACCGATTTCCTCTTTGCGAGCAGGCATTTCTTCTTCGCTGCGGCGATAAACAACATATACCGTCTCAGCACCCAGACGTTTCGCAGTACGAGCTGCATCCATAGCAACGTTGCCGGCACCGACAATAGCAGCCTTCTTGCCAATATAAACAGGAGTTGCTACTTTAGGGAATTCATAAGCTTTCATTAAGTTAACTCTTGTTAGAAATTCATTGGCAGAATAAACACCATTTAAGTTCTCTCCCGGAATATTCATAAAATGTGGTAAACCAGCGCCTGTAGCCACATAAACAGCCGCAAAACCTTCTTCTTGCATTAATTCATCAATAGTAAAGGTACGGCCAATTACCACGTCAGGCATAATTTTCACACCCAAAGTTTTAATTTGGTCAATTTCGTGCTGCACAATTTCTTTGGGCAAACGAAATTGTGGAATACCATACATTAAAACACCACCAGGTGCATGCAAAGCTTCAAAAATAGTCACGTCATAGCCTAATTTCGCCAAATCACCTGCACAGGACAACGAAGATGGTCCACTACCAACAATAGCTACTTTTTGTTTTTTAGCAATTGTTTCCGTAGTAGGCATTTGGTCTAATTCGTTTTGACGGGCATAATCTGCTACAAATCTCTCCAAACGGCCTATGGCTACAGGCTCGCCCTTGATGCCAAGAATACAATTCTTCTCGCATTGGTTTTCTTGAGGGCAAACTCTGCCGCAAATAGCCGGAAAGCTATTTTTATCTTTGAGCACACGAATAGCAGCGCCAAAGTTTTGCTCTGTAATTTCATGAATGAAATTGGGTATGGATACGTTGACAGGACAACCTTGAACGCAACGCGGCTTGAGGCAATTTAAGCATCTTTGGGCTTCATCAATTGCGGTCTTTTCGTCATACCCCAAAGCTACTTCCTGAAAGTTATGATTTCTAATATTTGCCGGTTGTTCCGGCATTTTATTTCTCATTCCTCCACGCATTGGCAATGTCCTCCACAACCATATTCTACAGATTCTTGATTCTTGTACATCTTTTGACGTTGCATCAAGTTAGCGAAATCTACCTTATGCGCATCAAACTCAGGACCATCGACGCACGCAAATTTATTTTCTTTACCAACAAAAACACGGCAACCACCGCACATGCCTGTGCCGTCTACCATAATAGAATTCAAACTAGCTACGGTATGCACATGGAAAGGCAAAGTAGTAGATGCTACATTCTTCATCATGATAACAGGACCTATAGCAATTACATAATCAATTTTATCGCCTTTTTCTAACATAGCCTTAAGTGGGTCAGTAACAAATCCTTTGTGACCAGCCGTGCCATCGTCTGTAGTAATAATCAGCTTATCGCTAACTTCCGCCATTTTGTCTGCCCAAGTAAGTAAATCTTTGCTCCGTGCGCCTATAATAGAAATAATCTTATTCCCTAAAGCTTTGTACGCCCTAGCTATAGGATAAATAGGTGCCACTCCTATACCGCCACCTACGCATACGACCGTGCCAAATTTGCTCATTTCTGAAGGTGTACCTAATGGTCCGACAACATCCAAGATAGTATCTCCCACGTTAAAATCTTGGCAGAAATGGCGAGTTGTATTTCCCACCTCTTGTACTACCAAAGTAATAGTACCAGCTTCACGGTCAAAATCTCCTATGGTAAGCGGAATACGCTCACTGGACTCATCAACTCTAATCATAATAAATTGTCCCGGTTTGCATTTGTGTGCTACCAAAGGAGCTTCAACCATAATTTCGAAAACTTGAGGAGAAAGCTCTTTTTTCATCAAAATCTTATTCATAATTATATGCTCCTATGCTTTATTAACTAAGTCCAAACCTAGCCTATTTGCTTCTGCATATGTTTTTTCTTCATCAATAGTAGTTAACTTACCTTGGGCAAGTAATATCTTACCATCAACCAAAACCGTATCTACATCATTTGCATTTGCAGCATAAACAAACCCAGAAGTTAAGTTATGACGTGGATACCAATAAGGTTTGTGCATATCGTACAACACTATATCGGCCTTTTGTCCAACCTTGAGCTCCCCAACATTGTCAAAGCCTAAAGCATTGGCACCGTTACTTGTAGCTAATTCTACAGCTATGTTGGCAGGTATAACAGTAGGGTCACCCGTTACTGTTTTGGCCAAAACCGAGGCCAAGCGTAACTCTTCCAACATATCTAAATTATTATTACTAGATGCACCATCTGTCCCCAGGGCAACAGTGATATTTTTATTAAGCATAGCACTAAGAGGAGCAATACCGCTGGCTAATTTTAAATTACTTTGGGGATTAGAGGCTACAGCAACATGTTTGGCAGCCATAATATCCATATCAGCATCAGTTACGTAAACACAATGGGCAGCCAATGTAGGCAACTCAAACATGCCCAAAGAATCCATCAAAGCAATAGGAGTCATACCATGCTCTTTAATGCATGCATCTACCTCACCTTTAGTTTCGGACAAATGCATATGCAGACCACAACCAAGCTCCTTAGCTGCTGTAATGACCTTCTTAAGATAATCCACAGGACAGGTGTAAGGAGCATGTGGTCCTAAGCGCACCTGAATACGTCCATCGGCTTTGTTATGCCACTCTTTATAAAAAGCAATATTTTCCGCTAACCTATTATCACCTGCTTGATCTAAACCTGTTAAGCCACGTGATAAGGAAGCTCTAATGCCTGTTTCAGCAACAACTTCTGCGGTAGTTGCCATCTCAAAATACATATCAGCAAACGCTGTAGTGCCAGATTTAATCATTTCGGCAATGCCTAACATAGTACCCCAATAAACATGTTCTGGCGTAAGATTAGCTTCAGCTGGCCATATTTTATTCTGGAGCCAATCCATCAAAACCATATCATCAGCATAATTACGTAGCAAAGTCATAGCAATATGCGTATGAGCATTGACCATGCCAGGTGCTGCCAAATGATTGCTTCCGTCAATTGTATCTGTACCTGTAATCGCATCAGAGCCAATATATTGAATAAGGTTACCGGTAATGCCAATATTATATGATTGAGCATTATCCAAGCCCAATACATCCACATTATTAATTACGATATCATAGGTCATAGTTCTTTACCTGCTTGTCTTTTACTGTAGTGGTCTTTGTAGAAGTTCCTAATGGTTTTTATGTTTTTTTCATCCAACAGGAATCCACCACCCATAGAAGCCGTAATGCAATAGATTTGAGCCGATTTCTCTACTAATTCGGCCACAGTAAGTGCTTCCTCTAATGTTTTGCCACAGGATACTGCACCGTGATTCGCTAGCAATACAGCATTAGAATCCCCCATCGCGGCTACCGCATTGGCAGCTAATTCTTCACTTCCTGAGATTGCATAAGGAGCAACGTTAATCATACCGCCTGAGATATGCGCCATATCTTCAACTAGAGGTGGAATTGGTTTGCGCATAGCGGCCACAGCTGTAGCATAAGTGCTGTGGGTGTGAACTATTGCTTTGAAACGTGGGTTTGCGGCATAAATTGCCATATGCATTTTTGTTTCGGAAGAAGGGGTTCTCTCTCCCATCATTTTTTTGCCGTCAGCATTAATGATAACGATATCATCTAATTTCATCTTATCATAATTGCGCCCGGAAGGGGTAATAGCGAAGCAATCCTTTTCAATTTTTAGACTAATGTTACCCCAAGAACCAACAATCAAACCCTTTTGAAGAATGGTTAAACTTGCCTGAATTACCATTTTGCGAGCATCTTCAATACGCATATCAACCATACTATTCATCTCCTCATTTACTCATTATGTAAATATTGAAATTGTTCCTTACTTAAACTATCAATCTTAACTTCTAAGGCTTTTAACTTGATGGCTGCCACTTCGTTATCAAGTTCTTCGGGCAAAACATATAATTCATTATTAAGTTTACCTTGATTATCTAAGATGTATTGCATAGCCAAGAACTGCATAGCAAAAGACATATCCATTATCTCAATAGGATGACCATCGCCACAGGCCAAATTCACCAAACGTCCTTCACCCAAAACATTAATTTTATGACCATTTGGCAGAGTATAGGTCATGATATTCTTGCGTATTTCAAAAGGTTTTTCCACAGACAGAGCTTCTAGTTCAGGTAAATTAATTTCTACGTCAAAATGGCCGGCATTACACAAAACAGCGCCGTTTTTCATAAGGCGCATATGTTTGCCGCGAATAACGTCCTTGCAACCGGTAACTGTAATAAATATATCGCCTTCTTTAGCAGCTTCACTCATAGTCATAACTCGGAAACCGTCACAAACAGCTTCAATAGCCTTGACAGGGTTTACTTCAGTTACAATAACCTTAGCCCCTAATCCTTTGGCTCGCATGGCTACACCTTTGCCACACCAACCATACCCGGCAACCACTACAGTGCGACCTACAATAGCTAGGTTCGTAGTACGAATAATACCATCAAAGCTTGACTGACCAGTACCATAGCGATTATCAAACAAATATTTACAATAAGAATCATTGACGGCAATCATTGGGAATAGTAGTTTATGTTTGGCATTTAAGGCTTTTAAGCGATGTACACCAGTGGTAGTTTCTTCGCTGCCACCCATTATTTCTTGCGCTTGTTCCTTGCGTTCGCCGTGGAGTAAATTAACCAAATCACCACCATCATCGATAATCAAAGAAGGATGCGTATCCAACGCTTTGGATAAATACATAGTATATTCTTCGGTAGTACAAGCATGGGTAGCGAAAACATTGATACCATTATTAACCAAAGCAGCAGCGATTTCATCTTGGGTTGATAAGGGGTTGCTCCCTGTAACGGTTACATTAGCACCGGCATTTTTGAGTACCGTTGCTAAATAAGCTGTTTTGGCTTCCAAATGAATCGTTACAACCATATTAATACCCTTAAAAGGCTTCGTTATGCTATACTTGTC
>JAQUUF010000020.1 GCA_028693975.1 Acidaminococcaceae bacterium | reverse complement strand
GCTCCTCAGCCAAGAGGATGAAATGCGCTCTGTTCTAGGCTCTATTAAAGAGCAGGCTTTGCGTGGAGCGGACCTTAAGGACATGCTCTTGGTTGTACGCCACCTAGATGATTATGATGGACTCTATGATTTGTGCCAAGAGTATGGTATTCCTATTAATTTACCTAAGATAACCAAAGTTGGTACGCATCCTATAGCCCAATTGCTGAACAAAATTCTCCTGGCTGCACTCCAAGCCTGGGATGTGACGGCGCTGCAGCAGCTATTGGCAGAGCCACTGCTGTCCCAGCTCTATGGCTTCCCACAGCAGGAGCTGGAGCAAGTTTATAGTCATAAGTTTTTTGCGACGACGCAGCAATTACGTGAATTTGTACTGACTACTTATGGTGATAGTCGTATTGAGTCGCTATTTAAGCTTATAGACGCTTTGCAGTTAGAGCAAACCGTGCAAGACTTTGCTCAGCTGCTTACCGAGGCCATAACCTCGTGGCAATTACCCCAGTTCTATGGGGCCTGCTACCAGCAAGGGCAGGTAACACTAGAAGAACTTAAGGCTTTGGTACTGGCAGGTGAGGCTTGCTGCGAAGGAGTACAGGCTTTGGTTACTTCTTTGGAGCAGCTGTCACTAGACAGGGTATGGACTCTGGCGGAATACAAGAAATTCTATTTTGACTATATCAATACCAAAACTATTTTGCTTAAGTCTGGCAGCAATCAAGGCTTGACGGTGATTGAAGCCGGTAATGTCCAAGGTGTACACGCTAAGTATGTCTATTTGATGGGCTTAAGGGATGGTCAGTTCCCAGCTTTGAAGCATGAGAGCTGGCTCTATAATGACAGTGAGCGGAGCAAACTGCGAACAGATGTGGGTATCGAATTTCCTTACAATGCTCTGGCACTTTTGACTGATAAATTTTTCTTTGCCTCTATTTTGTTGGCGGCGACTCAAGAAGTACACCTTAGTTATTATGAAGACGACGCTGCCGGTGCTTCAGAATATCTTAATTTAGTCTCTGAGTATCTGCCTGTCGAGGTTGTGCCGCAGGAGGGTAATAATAGTCTGGCTAATTATCATTCCACTCTAGAATTAGCTAAATATATGGCTAATCTTGCGAGCAAAGATACTAATCTTGATGTGCAGCGGTTCGTAGGAGAATCTCCCTATAATGGCTATGTGCCAGAGGCGCCGCAGCAAAACTCTTTTAGTGCTACGATGCTGAATAATTATGTGACTTGCCCTTTTATGTTTTTGGGACAGAATGTGTGGCGTTTGCAGGAATGGGAAAAGCTGGATGAAGCTATTAAATATAATATCAGAGGCGAGATTTATCATCGTGCTCTGGCCAAATTCCTGTCAGCGTATATTCAGCAGAATTTGTTCTGGGGTGAAGAGACGCAACAGCAAGAGGAGCTTAAGGCGGCATTGACTGCTACCTTAGAGGAAATGGTAGCAGAAGGTAAGCTGGCCCAGACCGAGTTCACGCCCTTTATCAGTCGGCAATACCAAGAAGTATTGTATCGCTGGTTACGGTGGGAGAGAGTTTATCTGGAAGACCAAGAGAAGCCTTTTGAGCCACTGTTGCTGGAGACATCCTTTGGCGATAAGAGTAATAAAGTAAGCTTGAGGCACGAGATTAATGGCCGGCAAGTAACCTTCCGTGGACAGATAGATAGGGTTGACGTTTGTGGTGATAAATACCTCATTATAGATTACAAATCCGGAGGTGTGCCGACCAATAGCAGTATAGTGCGTGGTGAAAACTTACAATTGCCACTCTATGCTTTGGCTTTGGAGCAGAACGCTCAATTAGCCCAGAAACAGTTTGTTGGGGCAGGGTACTGCTCCTTGCAGGATGGCAAACGTAAAAACGGTATGTGGCTCAAAGATATCACTAAAACATTGCCTTGGTTCGCTCCCAAAGCAAGACCGGCAAATATGCTCCCTATTATGGAGCAGACTCCTGGAATTATAGAGCGTATTATCACCGGCATAGATGCAGGTTTCTTCCCTGTTTTGCCGTCCAAAGCTTGTCCGGAGTATTGTCCCTACAAGGATATTTGTCGTCACAGAGTGCAAGAGGAACAACTGACGGAAGAAGGTGGTGGCACAGATGTTTGAGCTAAGCGAAGAGCAAGCTAGAGCAGTAACAACCTTAAATAGTAACTTGGCTGTCGCCGCCGGAGCAGGCTCTGGCAAGACGCGGGTTCTGGTGGAGCGCTTTATCTATTTAATCAAGAGCAAATATGCTGCAGCTGATGAAATATTAGCTATTACTTTTACCAAAAAAGCGGCTAAGGAAATGCGGACAAGGATTAGGTCAGCCTTGGTGGATTTGGAGGCAGCTGCCTACGGCGAAGACAAGCTTTTTTGGCGACTGCAACTAGAGAAATTAGCAGGAGCCAGTATCAGCACCATTGACAGTCTCTGCTCGAAGATTATGCGCGAGAATCCGGTAGAAGCAGGAGTGGATCCTAATTTTAGTATTCGCGAAGAATATGAGATAGATGAATTCAAGGCACAGGTCTTGGAAGATTTCCTCCTCCAGGGCGTCAAGAAGCAAGATAGTAATCTAGTGGCTATCTTGTCTATTTATGGTGTCGATGAGACTAGAGAGATGCTGGCTAGACTGATAGAATATTTACCGTCTTGGTCAGAGGAGCAAAGAGGTGGGCCAGCAGACGCTGAGGCTGCGTTGGTGACAGCTTGGCAGGCGGTTTTGGACTCTTATAAGCAGTATGCCCAAGAACAGGTGCAAGCAAAAGAATACTACGGCTTTGATGAAGTGGCGGCTAAGGCTTTGGAGCTTCTAGAGCACTATCCTCATGTTTTGGAGAAATATCACAATAAGTTTAAATTTGTCATGGTAGATGAGTTCCAAGACACTAATCTCAGGCAGAAGGATTTTATTTACCTCCTAGCCGGCCAAGACAAAACTACTTTGCGGGAGAAAAGACTCTTTATTGTGGGCGACCCCAAGCAGTCTATTTACCGTTTCCGCGGGGCAGATGTGTCTGTCTTTAATCAAGTGACCAAAGACATTCAAGCCGCCGACGGTGCTGATAAAAAAATTGAGCTCTTGAAGAACTATCGCTCTACTAAGACAATCATAGCTTGGTGTAATTATGTTTTTAGAGACTTCATCGGAGAGCATCCCGAATATGCCATAGCTTTTCAGCCCCTCGCTGCCCGAGATGTCCAGGGTCCCAAGCCTGATTTCTCTATCATTAATTATTCTACTGAGACGTTGACGGCTTCCCAAAGCCGCAGCTACGAGGCTCAATTGGTGGCAGATAAGATAGAGGAGCTGCTAGATGAGCATCCACAGTGGCACAAGGACAAAATAGCTATCCTTGTTGCTACGATTAACAAGGCAGCACCCTTTGCTGCGGCTTTGCGCCAAAAAGGCATTAATTATCAGGTCTTAGACGGTAAGGGCTTCTATGAGCGTCAAGAAATCATTGATTTCCTTAATCTCTTGTTGTATCTGCACAATCCTTTGCAAGATTATCCCTTAGTGGGAGTCTTGCGCTCACCTTATTTTGGCCTGGACGACCAGCTCTTGACGCAGGCTTTTGGTCAAGTTCAGGTGCAGAGTATAAGCCTTAGAGAAGCGTTGACTGCGTTAGCGGCAGATACTGCACTACTACCGGCACAGGCTAGCCATTTCCAGGCGTGTCTAGAACAGCTGGTTACCCTAGAGCGAGCCGCAGTAGTCGAAGCATTGCCAGAGCTTATCGCTACCATCTACGCCACCTTGCATGTTGAGGTGGTCCTGACGCAACAAGCTTTTGGCTTGGAGAAATTAGCCAATGTGGATAAGCTGCGTCAATTAGCCACGAGCTTTGCCCTTAATACTAATGGCAGCTTAGCTGATTATTTGGAGCGTGTTACCAAGATGCGGAAGGCTAATGTACGAGAAACAGGAGCAGTGCGGTTAGAGAACGAAGCTCCGGTTACTATTATGACTATTCATAAGTCCAAGGGCTTGGAGTATCCGGCAGTATTTTTGCCCGCCCTAGAGTCTACAGGGCGCTCTGGTGGTGTCAAGGCAGGCTATAGCAAGCAATTTGGCTTAGGCGTTAAGTATAAGGATGCGGAGGGGCAGCTGCAAAATACAGAGACCCTAGATGCTATTGTTGAAGAAAACAATCTCTTAAATGACGGCGAGAAGATTAGGCAGCTCTATGTAGCAATTACTAGAGCGGAAGAATACTTGTGGATGTCTGGCTGTAAGCGCAGAACCAAGAGCAAAAGTACTAGCAAAAACTGGCTGAATGATTTGCAGAATTTGATTGAAAACAAACCAACTGATTATGTCAATTATCGACAATTAGAAGCACAGGAAGTTGTACCTAGCGCTACGGCAGCTAGCGCGCAAGACCAGACTGCCGAATTAGACCAAGCTAGAGCAGCTGTACTGCCGGAGTTTTTGATTAGCAACAAGAATATGTTCTCGGCCACGAGTTTGGGTGAGTATGATATCTGTCCTCGACGCTACTTTTACTATAATATCGCCTGTATGCCAGAGGTGAAAATGCAGCTAGGAGGTACAGGCGTACCTGCCTATTTAGTAGGGCTGGTCACCCACAAAGCATTGGAGCTGCGCGGAGATTATAGTGCTAGAGCAGAGGCTGTGCAGGCTGCTCTGATAGAAATAGAAGTACCGCAAGAGGTGCGAGAAGCAGTGCAGCAACGAGCATTGTCTATTCTAGATAGTTATTGTGATAGTGTTATTTTTAGGGCTATTGAGCAATTGCCGCAACAAGCTGAGTATAATTTTTGCCTACCTTTGGTGCAAGATGAGGGTACTGATATTTATTTCCAAGGCAGTGTAGATAATCTTATCTTCAATCCAGACGGCACCTTAACCATTATTGATTACAAAACAGGTAGGCCGCCAGCTCAGGGCGAGACCAAAGAAGGCTATATGCGCCAATTATTAATCTATACATTGGCCATGGAGCGTTTGCTGGGGCAGAAGGTCAGTAAGGCGGCTTTGCATTTCTTGCAAAACAGCAGTGAAGTAGAGCTCCGACGAGATGTGACGGTAGGCAAGCAAGAACTGGAAGAATTTTGTCATATGCTACGCAGGCAACAAGCGATAGAGGATTATCCCTGTCAATTAAGTAGCTGTGCTTATTGTCCCTATGCTTATTTTTGTACTAAGCAATAAGGTCTGGTTCTTAATTCTAGTAGTATTTACTATGTAACACAAAAGCGGTGACTTAAGGCTAGTTAACCTTTAAGTCACCGCTTACTTTATTATATTTTACAATTCTAATTCCTCACCGGGTTTAACCACAAAGACTTGGGACAGGCCATTACTCTCAACTAATTTTTTGAAGACCAGTGGGTCTTGCTCAATAACGGGCCAAGTATTGTAGTGTACGGGGATGACCTTAGTCACATCCAGCAGTTCCACTGCTTTGGCGGCATCAGCAGGTCCCATGGTGAAGTTATCGCCGATAGGCAAAACAGCATAATCAATTTTCTCAAGCTCGCCTAGTAGCTTCATATCACCAAAGAGGCTGGTGTCACCGGCAAAATAAACAGAGGTACCGTAGAAATCAACTAAAAAGCCACAGGCATGTCCTCCGGCAATGCCGCTGCCATGGAACGCAGGTATAATTTTGACACGGCCAAAGGGGAATTTATAACTGCCGCCTAAATGCATAGCGTGGGACTGACAGCCATTAGCGGCGGCGTCACCGGCAATCTCGGCAGTAGAAATAAGCATCGCCTTATTATTCTTGGCAATCTCATAAGCAGACCCCAGATGGTCTCCATGAGCGTGACTCACCAAGACATGGGATACCTTGATGTCAGCGGCCGTTAGCCCTTGGGGATTACCGTCTAAGAAAGGGTCAAAAATAATGCTGTCCTCGTCATGGCTTAGGATAAAGCAGGCGTGGTGAATATACTTGAACTTAGTCATATTATCATCTCCTCGTCATTATTATACTATAAATTTAGCTTAATTTCTTTACAAGCTTAGGCAAATAAAGTAAACTACTAATATGTATAGACAAATTTGATGAGGGGCGAAACAAATGAATTATTATTTGATTACAATCATTATCTACGCATTGATTTTGATCGGTCTAGGCTGGACTATTGGTAAGCATGTCAAGGGGGCGGCAGAGTTTTTTGTAGGTAACAGAAGCTTTGGCTGGCCGCTGTTATTTACGACTTTGATTGCGGCGAATATCGGTGCAGGTTCTACCGTAGGTGTTACCGGTTTGGCTTACAAATTCGGGCTGTCGAGTTGGTGGTGGATTGGTTGTAGTGGCCTAGGCTCCTTGATTCTGGCGTATTTTGTTGGCCCCAAGGTATGGCAGGCAGCGGCCAAATATAATTTGTTTACTATGGGCGATTATTTAGATATGCGTTATTCTAAGTCTTTCCGCGCCATTACCTCTACCATGATGGCCGTGGGTACCTTGGCTTTGTTCTCGGGGCAACTCATTGGTATTGCTTGGATTTTGAATGTAGTAGCCGGTATTGATAAGCTCTACGGCATTATTATCGCAGCTATCGTGGTGACTATTTACTTCTCCGCAGGTGGTATTGCCTCCGCTGCAATTGTTAATATTATTGAATTAGTGGTTATCTTATTGGGCTTTATTATTGCTACGCCCTTTGCTATTAGCTATGTAGGTGGTTTGGACGGCTTGCATAGTATGGTTACAGCCAATTTGGCGAATGCCGCTCTGGCGGATAAGTATTTTGCCTGGGATGGCATTGGCTATACGACTATTATCGGCTATTTCTTGATGCTGACACCAGCATTTTGTATTTCTCCGGGCTTAGTCGGCAAGGTCTATGCAGCCAAGAACCCCAAGGCTGTAAAGGTAGGTACCTTGCTCAATGGTATTGTCCAATTGCTTTTTGCTTTTTTGCCCTTGTTAATTGGTATGTGCGCTTATGCGGCTTTTCCCAATTTGTCCAACCAAGAGTTAGCGTTGCCTACAGCGATGAAAGAAATGATGCCTTTTGGCATTGCTTGTCTAGCTTTGGCAGCAATCTTCGCCGCAGAAGTAAGCACGGCAGATACGGTGCTGTATATGCTGGCTACTTCTTTGTCCAAAGATTTGTACAAAACCTTGTTCAATCCTGATGTCTCTGATGAACAGCTCTTGTCCTTTAGCCGTAAGGCTACGGTGACTTGCGGTATCGTAGGCATTATTGTGGCGCATTTTATGGCCAATATTATTACTGCCTTGTCTATTTTCTATTCTTTGATGACAGTATCCTTAGCAGCTCCTTTCTTGTTTGGCCTCTTTAGCAAGAAGGCTTCCGTCAAAGGTGCTTTTTGGTCAGCGGGTATTGGCGTGGTGGTCACATTGGCTTTGCAGTTCTTTAATCATGGTAAGGGCATTTGGATCTTGAATGCTACCTCTACCGGCATTATTTGTGCCTTGGTGATTATGCTTGTTAGTATTTATATTATGCCGGCGCCTGTCGCTGGTGAGGAGAAGAGATAATGAAAAAAAGATTAATTTTGCCGTTGCTCTTGGCTTGGGGCTGCTCTAATCTGGGCTGGGCCCAAGGACAACCAGCGCCGACAAATGTGGGGGCAGCGCAAGTGAAGAAGCAAGTAACTGCGTGCAACTCCCCGGCCAAGTCAGAGGGCCTTAGGTACAGAGGTAAGGGCCTTAGCCTAGTTTCACCCTATGCCACTAGTGGTCTGATGAAGAATGAATTTACGAAGAGGAATCTACCTCATCACTACCAAACAATTACGATTATGGGAGAGGGAGAAGCTACCGTTGCACAAGCAACGGCACTACTTAAATTCTATAATTACAAACTTCCGATTGAGGCAACTCCGGAACAAATTGTCAATATGTACTACAACGAAGCTCGTTTGGAAGGGGTAAAATGGGACATAGCTTTTGCCCAAGCCCTTTTGGAAACAGGTTTTTTCCGTTTTGGCGGTACAGTAGTGCCGGAGCAGAACAATTTCTGTGGTTTGGGAACCACTTCGGCCACAGTGCGCGGAGCTTATTTCTTGATTCCCGAGCTAGGCGTGCGGGCGCATATTCAGCATCTCTTAGCCTATACTAGGGCGAAGGAGCCGCGGACTACTATCGTGGACCCTCGCTATGCCTTGGTGCATGATAGGAAGCTGAAAGAAGGCTTTACCCAGTATTGGTCAGAGCTCAATGGCAAGTGGGCTATGGGCAGTGAATATTGTGAGAAAATAATTGATATACATGAGAAAATGAAGCAAATCATCACTGTCAGCGGTGAAGAAGAACACAAAGCTATTAAATGAGGTGAGAGGAATGCATATCGTTCTGGTGGAGCCGGAAATACCGGGAAATACCGGTAATATAGCAAGACTATGTGCAGCGACAGGTGCGCATCTGCATTTGGTAAGGCCACTGGGGTTCTCGGTGGATGATAAATACCTGAAGAGAGCAGGACTGGACTATTGGTATCTGGTGGATATTCATTACTATGACTCTGTCTATGAAGTACTGGAAAAATATCCCAATAATCCACGCTTCTTACTGACGACCAAAACGACCAAATCCTACGCCAGTGTGCAGTATAGTGAGGATTCTCTGTTGATTTTTGGACGCGAGACCAAAGGTCTGCCAGAGGAATTTCGTCAAAAATATGCGGCAGATTGTGTGCGCATACCCATGATAGGGGAAGCTCGTTCCCTTAATCTGTCTAATTCCGTCGCAATTGTATTGTATGAAGCTTTAAGACAACAAGGATTCCAAGAAGGAGCAACCATATGATTTGTATTAAAGAATTTGAATTTGATGCTGCTCACTATCTGCCGGCCTACAATGGCAAATGTGAGCATTTGCATGGACATACCTATAAGCTGTCGGTGCAGGTGGAAGGTACACCCGATGCCGAAGGCATGGTTATAGATTTTGTTAGATTAAAGAAAATTGTACAGGACAAGGTGCTTAGTCGTTTGGACCACGCTTGTCTCAATGATATTCTGCCCCAGCCCTCAGCAGAGAATATTGCCAAATGGGTGTGGCAGGAGCTGGTAACTGACTTACAGAGTGCCAATTACAAACTCTACGAAGTCCAAATCTGGGAAACTAGAACCAGTGGTCTTATTTACAGGGGGGACTAAAATTGAAAGATGTACAGAGTGAAAAGGATGTGCGCCGTATACCGCTCAAACATGTGGGTATTAAAGATTTGCGCTGGCCCATTCTCCTGCGCGACAGAGAGAAGGGCACTCAGCCCACTGTGGCCAAAGTAACTATGGCAGTAGATTTGCCCCATGATATGCGCGGCACCCATATGAGTCGCTTTGTGGAATGTTTGCAGAGCTTGGGACCGGTGGCACCCAGTGCTTTGGAAAAAATACTGGACGACTTAAAAGATAAATTAGAAGCCGAAAAGGCTATGCTAGAGCTTAAGTTCTGTTATTTTGTCACCAAGACAGCACCTGTTAGCGGTCAAAAAGCTCCGGTAGCCTTGCTATGCCATTATCGAGCGGAAAAAGGTACTAACTTTGCCTTGACCACTTCAGTTGAGGTCCCCATTCACACGCTCTGCCCTTGCTCCAAAGAGATTAGTGAATGTGGTGCTCACAACCAACGTGCTTTGGCCAAAATTGCTATCAAAGCAAATAGTATGGTGTGGTTAGAGGAGCTGGTGAGCATGGCAGAAGCTGGTGCCAGTGCACCTATTTATAGTTTGCTCAAGCGCCCGGATGAAAAATATGTGACCGAAGAAGCATACCAACACCCACGCTTCGTCGAAGATGCGGTGCGAGAAATAGCCATGCAGCTAGAAGAAGACCAACGCATAGATTGGTATCAAGTAACTGTAGAAAGCATGGAAAGTATTCACAATCATAATGCTTTTGCTACTGTGGAAAAGAGGCTGGACTAAATGATTATACCGGTGGCCCCCTCTAGAGTATCTGCCCTGTTGCAGACAAGTCAGCTGCATGCAGCAGGCTTAGCTATTATGCGTGACAAAGCAGCTATTTATCCGCTACAGGTCATGGCGGTAAGAACGCCGGCGGCGAATATTATTAAGCAGGAGATGCTCTCTTGCGGCGGCGAATGTGCTGTACCCATGGGGGCTGTTACCTGTAGTCAGACCCACTGTAATATTGTCCTGCTAGGTACTAGACGCCAATATCAAGTCTTGTGCACTAAGCTGCAACAGATGAATTATTTCGGACTGAAGGCCTTGCAAGAGGAATTGAGCTACTTCTTGGCACAACCCAAGGTGCAGACGGTGCTAGCCGATGGTAGGATTATCTCCTATGCGCAGCTGCAAGTCATGGGCATTATTAATGTCACGCCAGACTCATTCCATGCGGCGTCTCGTCATCATGAACTGCAAGAAATTTTAGCGACGGCGGGCAAAATGTTGCAAGACGGTGCCACTATACTAGATATCGGTGGTGAGTCTAGCCGCCCTGGGGCAGATAGCGTCAGTCCGGCAGAAGAAAGTGCCAGAGTAGTACCCGTCATTACAGCTATCAAACAAGCCTATCCAGAGGCTATTATTTCTCTGGATACCTATCATAGTGCTACAGCTCAGGCTGGTATTGCCGCAGGAGCTGATATCATTAACGATATTAGTGCAGGCACGGCTGATACCGCTATGCTATCAGTAGCAGCGGAACACGGCACACCTATAATTCTCATGCATATGCGCGGTACACCTAAAGATATGCAGCAAACCACTGCTTATACAGATGTAGTTGCCGAAGTAACCACTTATTTATTAGAACGAGCTGCTGCGTGTGCTGCAGTCGGTCTAGGACCAGATAAAGTAATCTTGGACCCTGGCATTGGTTTTGCCAAGAAAACACCGGATAACCTCAAGCTTATGCAGGGCTTAGAAGCCCTCTGCGGACATGGCTACCCTGTGCTTCTGGCGGCATCACGCAAGACCGTTATCGGAGAAGCCTTAGGCGGTGTCCCCGTAGAGCAGCGGCTAGCCGGCACAGTAGCTACCAGCTGCCAAGCAGTCTACGCCGGAGCTAATATGGTGAGGGTGCATGATGTAGCGGAGAATGTGCAGGCGGTACGGATGTTGGAGGCCATAAGACAATGTCAGTAGCGTATATAGCCCTAGGCAGTAATCTGGGCGATAAACAAGCCAATCTGCAAGAAGCCCTACGGCTCTTGGCGCGACACTTGCACATTGTACAAGTATCTCCTTGGGTAACTACAGCTCCCTACGGAGTGGTGGACCAACCAGATTTCCTTAATGGTGCGGCAGAGCTGGACTTTGACGGCACAGCCCAAGAACTCCTAGCGGTGCTATTGCAGACGGAGCAACAGATGGGGCGACGCAGGCTGCGCCACTGGGGGGAGCGCAATATTGATTTGGATTTGCTGCTCTTTGACCAAGAGATAATCAATGACAAGAATTTGGTCTTACCCCATCCGGATATGCTTAATAGATTATTTGTCTTGGAGCCTTTGGCGGCTATCGCACCTAATCTTGTGCATCCTACGGCAGGCAAGACTATCAAAGTATTACTAGAGGAATTGCGAAAGGACGCTGACTCATAATGAACTGTTATGTCAATTTGAACAATCTAATCATTTATCGCAATTTGTTAAATGACCCCATTATCCAAGAACTGCGCCGTCCCAAAGAGATTTTTAATCCAGAACTTTTTGAACAATTGATTGCGGCAGCGGAGCAATACGGCTTTATGGGCATTGTCCCGGTAGAATATGTTCTGCATGCCATTAGTCACCAAGAAAATACCTTCAGCCTCATGGCCGAGAAGAACCAAGGCAAAGTTGGCGAAGGCCTCAAGAAAGCGGCGGCCAAAGACATAGTAGTGCTGCGAGAGTTTTTGACTGATGTCTTTGAACGGTTTAAGAATCACAGCCTTTTGGGCAATTACAAACCTACTAAGATTACAATGTTCAGCGGGCGTAGCATCTTGGAAAAATGCTTCCGCAATTATAACGTGGACCCCTCCGGCAAGGCGGCGGTACAGCTGCTCTGTGAATATTATGCCCAATACGGTTATGGTATCATGGCCGACAATGTAGCCTTTGACTGGGATGGAGAGAACTGCTGTCTGCAAGGTATCAGGAATTACTCCGCCATGCAGCTCAAAGATATCTACGGCTATGAAGAACAAAAAGAAGAACTAGAACGCAATACAGAAGCTTTTTTGGCAGGACGACCTGCTAATAATGTCCTACTATTTGGCGACAGAGGCACGGGCAAATCCTCCTCCATCAAAGGCATCGGCAACAAATACTACGATAGAGGCTTGCGCATGGTACAAGTCAGCCGCCATAATTTCGTCCAATTACCCAAGGTGATGCAGGAGCTGAGCAAATGGGGCAAGAAATTCATCATCGTGCTCGACGACTTGTCTTTCGAAGAATTCGAAGTCGAATATAAAGCTCTGAAATCCATCCTCGACGGAGGGCTAGAAGTCAAGCCGGATAATGTGCTCTTTTATGCTACCTCCAACAGGCGTAATATTATCAAAGAAGTATGGCAGGACCAAGACCAGAGAGAAATCAGCAATGTAGACAGCATGAACGAAAAAGTCTCCATGGCTGACCGCTTCGGTATCAAACTCTACTACGACTCCATGGGT
>JAQUUF010000019.1 GCA_028693975.1 Acidaminococcaceae bacterium | reverse complement strand
AGCGCTTCTTGATATTCCCTGCATCACAGACCCAGATATATTAATCAGCGACATTGTACAAATATCTGCTGACTCTGTCTTCCCTCTGCCGGTAATTGATAAAGACGGCTTGTTCCTCGGTATTGTGACCAAAGCCGCCGTACTAACCTCCCTTCAGAAATAAAAATTCGTTTCAAGGCTTTACAGTAGAAAAACGTGCCTATCACTGTTTCTATAGTTTTTCTTCTACCGAAGGTACCAAAAAGGCAAACGCTAAGCCAAGCAGTGCCACTACCCAGAGAATTTGCAAAGCCGGACCAATCCCCCACTGATCCGCTCCCCAGCCTACCAGCGGTGACATCATTCCCCCCATAGTAGTACCTAGACCCATGGTAATGCCTGAAGCCAATCCTACACTTTTACCTAGATATGTTTGTCCCAAAACTACAATAGAGCTATAGGGAATAAATAAGCTAAAAGCCACCGGTAGCAAAAGCCAAAGTGATAACCAGAGCTGCTTACTATTAGTAAAAGCCAACATAGCAGGTACCATGACCAGAAAGGCAATGCGCATAACCTTAATGTAGCCGAACCTATCAGCTAAAACGCCTCCCAGATAGGTCATAAATATGCCCAGAGTAAATAATACGGATAAAGCCATACTGCCATTAGCCGCAGTTGAATGTAGCACCTGCATCCAATAAATAGGCACAAAAGTATTAGTAAGGCTAAATCCTATCGCCCTGGCAAAAATGACTGGTGTCAGCTTGGCAAAAGCAGGCCAATTATTGCTTGGAACCGTCTGCTGCCAATTACTTGCTTTGGCTTCTGCTTCCGCTTTCGTTTTTTGCTCGGCCAGCTTACCTATGCTCCTATAAAGAAGAAAAGCCAATACCATATTAATGATTTCAAAGAGAGCCAGACCATGAATGTTGAATTTATAGGCACAAAAACCAGCCAGCATAGGACCTATAGCAAAGCCCGCGTTACCACCTACGGAAAAAGCTCCCAAAGCCTTGCCTTTTTGTTCCCCGGCAATTTTATTAACCATCAATGCCGCCTCAGGATGATACAAGGCCGACCCTAACCCGGAAAACATAGAACAAAGGAAGATAATCTGGAAATTAGTCGTAAAAGCACAGACAGTAAGAGCCAAACCAGAAATAATCGGTGCCAAAGGAACAAACCAAGGTTTGGAAATCTTATCAGAATAATAGCCAAAAATCGGTTGGGTCAAGGAGGACAACAAAATATTAGCAAACATGATCATGCCGGCTTCCCTATAATTCAAATGGCAGACGCTGATAAAATATGGCAGTAGTGCCGGCAGAGCTCCCTGAGTCCAATCTACCGAAAAATGCCCCAATGAAAATAAATATATATATGGATTAAGTTTCTGCATTGTCTTCTCCTTAAAACCTTATTATACCTATATTCTATCACTTAATACTGGAAAATGGGACGGTTCTGTTTTCCAATCCATAACTTGCTGCGTTCTAGAAAAGGTGCCTGTTCCTGTTTCTAGTTTTGGCGCACAAAAAAGAGCCGGTTTTTACGCCGGCTCTTGCTCTTGAATCCTATTCCCACTCTATTGTAGACGGTGGTTTGGAGGTAATATCGTAGACGATACGATTTACTCCTTTGACTTCGTTGACGATACGTCTGGATACTAAGTCCAGTACATCATAGGGAATATGTGCCCAGTCGCTGGTCATACCGTCGCTGCTGTTCACTGCCCTTAAGGCAATCGTATTGCTATAGGTACGGAAATCACCCATCACACCTACGCTGCGAATATTGGGCAAGCAAGCAAAGTATTGCCAAATCTTGCGGTCTAGCCCCGCATTTGCAATCTCCTCACGGAAGATAGCATCTGCTTCACGGACAAGAGCTAACTTCTCCTCGGTCACTTCACCTAGGACACGAATAGCCAAGCCTGGCCCTGGGAAAGGTTGACGCCAAACCAAAGCAGAAGGAATGCCTAACTCTTCGCCCACTGCTCTTACTTCATCTTTGAAAAGCTCGCGTAGTGGCTCAATCAAAGACAGGTTCATATCTTTGGGCAAGCCGCCTACATTATGGTGACTCTTAATCGTAGCAGAGGTGCCAGTACCAGATTCTACCACATCAGGATAAATCGTTCCTTGCACTAAGTAATCCACATGACCAATCTTGTTAGATTCTTCTTCAAAAACACGAATAAATTCAGTACCAATAATTTTGCGTTTAGTCTCCGGGTCGCTGACACCGGCTAATTTGCCCAAGAAACGGTCTGCCGCATTCACTCGAATAAGATTGATATCAAACTGTTTACGGAATACTTGCTCTACTTGGTCGCCTTCATCTTTGCGCAAGAGACCGTGGTCTACGAAGACGCAAGTCAATTGCTTGCCTATAGCCTTATGCACCATTACCGCAGCCACGGAGGAATCCACGCCGCCGGACAGAGCACAGAGCACCTTTTTGTCGCCTACTTGAGCCTTAATTTCAGCAATCTTGGTTTCTGCAAAAGAAGCCATGGTCCAGTCACCCTTGAGGCCGCAAACGCCAAAGAGATAATTATGCAACATTTGCTTACCAAAAGGAGTATGCTCAACTTCCGGATGGAACTGCACGCCATAGAATTTCTTCTCGTCATTAATCATCGCAGCTACCGGACACTCACCTGTAGTAGCCATGGGTTTGAAGCCTGCCGGCACATCGCTGACGAAGTCTGTATGACTCATCCAGCAAATGTTATTTTCTTCCAAGCCACGGAATAATTCGCAGTCTGTTTGCAACACGATAGAAGTCTTGCCATATTCGCTCTTACCGCCAGCACTAGCTACAGTGCCTCCCAAAGTTTGAGCCATAACTTGATGCCCATAGCAAATACCCAAAACAGGCAGGCCCAAATTGAAGATACCAGGGTCAGCTTGAGGAGTATTCTCCGCATAGACACTGCTAGGACCCCCAGATAGAATGAGTGCCTGAGGATTCTTGGCTTTAATTTGCTCTAGAGAATAACTATAGGGAATAATCTCACAATAAACACCACATTCCCTGACTCTCCTTGCAATCAATTGACTATATTGGGCACCAAAATCTATTACCAATACTAACTCATGTTGTGCTGTAGTCATGATTCTACTCCTTTAACTTTTTTAAAAGCATTTCGTTAACCATCGCCGGATTAGCTTTGCCACGAGATTTCTTCATGATTTGTCCTACCATAAAGCCTAGAGCCCTATCCTTGCCAGCCTTGAAGTCAGCAATGGATTGCGGGTTCTCTGCTAAGGTCTCATCTACCAGCTTCTCAATAGCACCGGTGTCGCTGACCTGCTCCAAGCCAAGCTCTTTGACCAATACGGAAGGAGCCTTGTCACTCTTAACCATTTCGGCAAAAACTTTCTTAGCCAGTTTGCTAGAAAGAGTACCTTTTTTGATCAGAGCTACCAGTTCGCCCAAGTGAGCAGGTGCCACATGGAATTGTGCAATTTCAATGTTCTCATTATTCAAATAAGCAGAGACATCACCCAGCAGCCAGTTAGCTACGCCCTTAGCATCGTCGGTAGTCTTAATAGCTGCGTCAAAATAATCGGCCATTTCTTTGGTATCGACGATTTGGCTAGCATCATATTCCGGCAAATTGTAATCTTGCATTAAGCGAGCTTGTCTTTGAGTAGGTAATTCCGGCAATTCGCCTCTTACGCGCTCTATCCAAGCATCATCAATCTCTACCGGTACCAAATCCGGCTCGGGGAAATAACGATAGTCATGGGCTTCTTCCTTGCTGCGCATAGAGAAAGTCATTCCTTGCGCATCATCCCAAGTACGAGTTTCTTGCACGACATGTCCACCATCTTCGATGAGCTCAATCTGACGCTCCACTTCGTACTCTACAGCACGCTCTAGAGCACGGAAAGAATTCAAGTTCTTAATCTCGGCACGAGTACCAAATTCCTTAGCGCCTTCCGGCATAACAGAAATATTAGCATCGCAACGCAAGCTGCCTTCTTGCATCTTGCAATCGCAGACATCAGTATATTCCAAAATAGCCTTCAGTTTCTCCATATAAGCTCTCGCTTCTGACGCACTGCGCATATCAGGCTCAGAAACAATCTCAATTAGTGGGACACCTGCACGATTGTAGTCTACTGCTGATGAATCAGAGGTCTTAATCGTAGCACCGGAATGCACTAACTTGCCAGCATCTTCTTCCATATGCATACGAGTAATACCGATACGTTTGTGCTCGTCACCCACGGCGATATCAATATGACCGCCTAAACAGATAGGTTTATCAAACTGGGAAATCTGATAATTCTTAGATAAATCAGGATAGAAATAATTCTTACGGTCGAATTTATTGAATTTTTGAATTTCGCAATCGCAAGCCAACCCGGCGCGAATAGCAAATTCCACTACTTGCTTATTAAGTACAGGCAAGGCTCCGGGCATACCTAAGCAGACCGGGCACACATGAGTATTGGGCTCAGCACCAAAAGCCGTGGAGCAGGAACAAAATGCTTTGGATTTAGTCTTTAATTCGGCATGAACTTCCAAGCCGATTACAGTAATATAGTTAGTCATTATTTGGCACCTCCCACAGGAGCGAAGACCTTGTGATATTCGTGTGTTTGTTCGAAGGTATAAGCTGCTCTAAGTACAGTCTCTTCGTCCAAGATGTTGCCGATAAGCTGCATGCCTACAGGCATTCCATCTACGAAGCCGGCCGGTACGCTAATACCTGGCAGCCCTGCCAAATTAACAGGAATAGTGCAGACATCCAAGAGGTAAATGGACAAGGGGTCCATCTTGCCATCGATAGGATAAGCTACTACCGGAGACGTCGGTGTCAGCAGTACATCGCATTGCTTGAAGACAGCTTCAAAATCACGACGAATCAAAGTACGAACTTGCATTGCCTTCAAATAATAAGCATCGTAGTAACCACTGCTCAATACATAAGTGCCCAACATGATACGGCGTTGCACTTCGGGTCCGAAGCCTTCGCTGCGGCTCAAGGTAGTCATCTCAGGAGCAGAAGTGGCTTGTCTATTGCGGTAACCATAACGGACACCGTCGAATCTAGCTAAGTTAGCACTAGCTTCTGCCGGTGCAATAATGTAATAAGTGATAACGCCATACTCGGTATGAGGCAGGGATACATCTACCAGTTCAGCTCCCATAGCTTCGTAGTCAGCCATTGCTTTGCGCAAAACAGCATCAACTTTGGGGTCCAAACCTTTGCCATAATACTCCTTAGGAATACCAATCCGCAAGCCCTTCACATCTTGGCGCAGAGCCTTGGTGAAGTCGGGCACTTCTACATTCAAAGAAGTGGAATCCATCTTGTCTACACCGCAGATAGTATTCAACACAGTTGCCGCGTCGGTTACATCACGAGTCAAAGGTCCAATCTGGTCCAAAGAAGAAGCGAAAGCTACGCAGCCATAACGAGAAACACGGCCATAAGTAGGTTTAATACCAACACAACCATTAAAAGATGCTGGCTGACGGATACTACCGCCAGTATCGCTGCCCAGAGACCAAATAGCCTCACCGGCTGCAATAGCCGCTGCACTGCCGCCAGAGGAACCACCCGGTACACGGCTTAAGTCCCAAGCATTGTGGGTAACTTGGAAATGAGAGCTCTCGGTTGTAGAACCCATAGCAAATTCATCCATATTCGTCTTGCCCAAGAAAATTGTCTCGTCTTTGCGCAGATTGGCGATAACGTGAGCGTCATAGATAGGAATGAAGTTTTCTAATATTTTAGAAGCACAAGTTGTGCGCAGCCCTTTGGTGGAAATATTGTCTTTGATAGCACCGGGAATACCGGCCAAAGGAGCAATCACCTCTCCTGCTGCAATCTTGCTGTCTACCTTAGCAGCTTGAGCTAAGGCATTCTCTTGATCCAAAGTAAGATAAGCATTAATCTTATCATCTACTTCATTGATGCGTTCATACAACGCATTAGTTAGTTCTACAGAACTGATTTTCTTATTTACTAATTGCTCATGGAGTTCATGAGCTGTTTGTTTGTAAAGTTCCACTTTTATTCTCCTTCGCTGCTTATTCGATTACTCTAGGTACTTTGAACCCGCCATTGTGTACTTCGGGCGCATTCTTCAAAGCTTCCTCGTGACTAACCCCAACTACGGCCACATCTTCACGCAAAACATTGCTGATGGGCAGAACATAAGGAGAAGGCTCAATGCCCTTCGTGTCCAACTCTTGCAAAATATCTGCATAGTTGAGAATTTGGTTAAATTGTTCCGTGAACTTATCCATCTCACTATCAGCAATGGACAAGCGGGACAAGTTAGCAATGTGTCTGACATCTTTAGCTGTTACTTTCATTTTTTCACCGCCTATTAAATTTGTGCTAATAAATATAAGAAATAATAAATTATTATACCATAATAAAAAGGACGTCTGCAAGAGACGCCCTTTAATCTTTTGGCCTTAGCCTTCAATAGCTATGGTTTTCTTTTGTTCAATTTGCTTTTGGTCCTTCTTAGGTATGGACAATTTCAGGATACCATCGGCGTATTTAGCTTTGATATCTTCTTCCCTAACACCCTCGCCGACATAGAAGCTACGGGCACATTGCCCTACATAACGCTCCTGACGAATATATCTGCCTTCTTTATCTTTTTCATCCTTATCCACGCCTTTGGCTGCGCTAATAGTCAAATAACCATTCTCTAGCCCAGCATGAATCTCATCTTTTTTAAATCCCGGCAAATCAATATCCAACTCATAAGCATCTTTGACTTCCTTGATATCAGTCTTCATGATATTCTTGCTATTCTTACCATAGAGGGGATTACGCCCTCCCATGAAGCCTCTATCCATTCCAAAATCATCCATCCAGTCATCAAATAAATTCTCACCAAAAATCGTAGGCAGTAACATAAGCCATTCCTCCATTCATGTTGACCGTAGGTCAGCTTTTATTGGAACTACCAAAAGGATCTTGCGGCGTTGCTCGTTGCGGTTCTTTCTTAGGTTCTGAGAATAATATAGCACTATTTGTTAGCACTGTCAATAGGTGAGTGCTAATTATTTTCGACTTTTTGTTCTATTCTATCTCTCCGAATTACAAGCGGTAACTTTTTTAATTTCCTCGTGCCATATACAAGATATTGTGTTATAATACTAAACGCAAACACGATATCTTGTATGAAGGGAATGGATTAGCATGAGTGATAACACCAAATGGTATGACAATGAAATTAGTCAAGGCATCCTCAAAGGTAAATATTACCACAAAGGAGAAAATAAGCCTGAACAATTTATAGAGAGGGTAGCCTCCATTTTTTCGGATAGATTACGTCCCCAAATGCGCAGTTATTTGGAGAGTGCGGCCGTCTGCCCTGCTGGTAGGACTCTCTACGCCGCCGGTGCTAAGGGTAAGTTTAAGAGCAGCCTAAGTAACTGCTACATTCTCCCCGCCCCCGAAGACAACATTGAATCTATTTTTAAGGTCAATCAAGAAATCGCCAAAATTTTCTCTTATGGCGGCGGCATCGGGGTCAACGTGAGCAAGCTCCGCCCCAAAGGCTCTAGCGTCAATAATGTAGCCAGAACCTCTACCGGCGCGGTATCTTTCTTGAAAATTTTTAATGCAACAGGAGAAGTAATTAGTCAGAACGGGCGTCGCGGAGCCATGATAGTCGGTCTTAACTGTGACCATCCCGACATTTATGAGTTTCTTCATCTCAAGCAAGAGAACGAGAAGCTCTCTTCCATGAATATTTCTATCTTATTCACGGATAAATTTATGAAAGCCGTAGCAAGCCACAACGACTATGAATTATGCTTTAAGGTCAAAACAACCGGACAAGTTATTAAAAAAATTATTAATGCTGCTGATTTCTTTGATGAATATTGCAAAACACAATGGGATTGGGGTGACCCCGGGGCTCTCTTTATTGACCAAATTAATGGCTATAATCTGCTCTCTGGCTATCCTGATTACAAAATTGATATTACTAATCCCTGTGCGGAATTCGGTGGCAACGCCTATAATTCTTGCAATTTAATGAGCATCAATCTTTATAATTTCATTGACAACAAATTCGCCGAACCACGGCTGAACAAAGAAGGTCTGCTGCTAGCAGTACGCACTGCAGTACAAGCCCTAGACGAAATCTTAACCTACGGCTATGATTCACAGCCCTTGGAAGAGAATCGTAAATGTATTGATGACTGGCGCAGTATCGGCCTGGGTATCTTAGGTCTAGCAGATGCCTTAGTCGCTATGAAGCTCAAATACGGCTCAGCAGAATCAATAGCTTTTGTAGAGGAAGTTATGAAAACAGTCTTCATCGAAGCTGCCCGTACTTCCGCCCTCGTCGCCAGAGAAAAAGGTCCCTTCGGCAAATACGACTGGAAATACACCTCTAAATCTCCCTTGGTCAAAATGCTCCAAGAGGAAGCTCCCGATGTCTACACTTTGATTGAAAAATACGGTTTGCGCAACGGTACGCTGCTCTCTATTGCCCCCACCGGTACTATCTCTCTGCTCTTGGGTGCCTTTGCCGGTGGCTGCGAGCCCCTCTACGAAGTCAGCTACGAGCGCACAACGCACAAAATGGAAGACCAGCACAAAGCCTTCCGTGTCTATGCTCACTCCATTCGCGACCTCTTGTCCTTCCATGGCATCCAAGAAGATTTAGATACCGCTACGATTAAGAAACGTTTCCCCTGGGTTATCGAAAGTCATGAAGTGCCTTATCTCAACCGCGTCAAAATGCAGGCCGCCATGCAAAAATATGTCGATAATTCCATCTCTTCCACCGTTAACCTCAAGCACGAAGCTACGCCAGAGGATATCAAAAATATCTATATGGCCGCTTGGCAAGCCAAATGTAAGGGCATTACCGTCTTCCGTGACGGCTGCAAGCGCGGCAATATTCTGGGTGTAGACGCAAGCGAAGATAACGATATTCAATACGATTCCGTGCACCCCAAGAAACGCAAAGATATTCCGCGCATCGACGGCTGTACCTTGATACGCCATACCTCCTGTGTGGATAAGATGTACATAACTATTAACAAAACACCTGGTGGACAAATTTTTGAAGTGTTCACTAATGCTTCAGGCGGTTGTCAGAGCAATATTGCTACCATCACCCGTCTAGTGTCCATGGCCCTAAGGGCCGGCATTTGCGTACCTGATATAATCAAGCAACTATCTGTGAGCAAATGCTCTGCCTGCCAAGCTCTCTTGCGCAACGGCCGCAAAGACGTCTCTCTCTCCTGTGGCAACGCAATCGCTTCTGCCCTTGCAGAAGTGTACAACGAAGCTAAGACCACTCCTAGCTATATCAACCGCGAAGAAGACCCCTCCATCCACGCCGAATGTCCGGAATGTCACCACTTCACCTTGAAGCCCGAAGGCAATTGTGTGACCTGTACTCGCTGCGGCTGGTCCAAATGTGAGTAAAAAACGCTAAAATTGGTCTGATACAGCGTCAAAAGGTTCCCCTTGAGTATGAAATGTACGATTTGTACTATTTCAACATCAAAGGGAACCTTTTTTGTCTCAAGCTCAACCTCAGCGATTTAATTTATAGCTTATTGATATGACGATAAATAGCTCTATACAGCAAATCCGGGTCTACCGGTTTGGCTAAATGCCCATTCATGCCTGAATCCATAGTTTTCTTGACATCTTCTTCCAAGGCATTAGCTGTCATAGCAATTATAGGAATAGTTCTAGCATCCACCTTATTCCAATGCCTAATATTTCTTGCCGCCGTAATGCCATCCATAATTGGCATCCGCACATCCATAAGAATAAGGTCGTAATACCCGGGAGGCGTTGAGGTAAATTTCTCCATAGCCTCAATACCGTTGTGCGCCAATTCTACCTTGGCGTGCTTTTTCTGCAATAGGCGCATGGTTATCTCTGCATTAAGTGGATGGTCCTCCGCCAAGAGGAAGCGCTTGCCCGCAAAATCAATATCCATCTCTGTTAGTGCTTTGGCTTCTTCCACCACACCTTTGGCACGCTCAAATGCGGAGATCAAGGTACTCTTAAACATCGGCTTACTAATCAACAGATTAACTCCCGCTGCTTTTGCTTCTTTCTCGATAGCCACCCAATCATAGGCCGTCATGATAATAATCGTCACATCAGGTCCTACGATAGCACGAATACGACGACTAGTCTCTATACCATCCATCTCCGGCATTTTCCAATCTACCAGTATATAGTCAAAACAATGACCCTTATCCCATTTGGTTCGTACTACTTCCACCGCTTCCTTGCCACTAGCCACCCATTCGGAGACCATGCCAATGTCAGTGAGGGTTTTCACCGCTTGCTCGCAGACTAGTACATCATCATCTACCACCAAAGCTTTTTGATGGCTAAAGGAATATTCCACCTTATGCTTAACCACGAAGTTAGGGTCGCGTTGCAACGGTACTTCCACCACGAATTCCGAGCCTATACCGACGATACTGCGTAGCGTAATAGAGCCACCCATCAGCTCCGCTAAGCTCTTAGTAATCGGCAGTCCTAAGCCGGTACCACTACCTTCGGCAATAACATTGCTGTCAGCCTGCTCAAAAGGTTCAAAAATAATTTTTTGTGCATCTTCTCGTATGCCACAGCCCGTATCGTTCACACTAAAGCGCACTTTGGCATACTTGCTGTCTTGGCTCACCAGACTAATACAGAAAGTTATTTTACCTTTCTCCGGCGTGAACTTCACCGCATTGCCTAGCAGATTCAAAGCAATCTGTTCTAGCTTCATGGCGTCGCCAATATATCCTTCATCTAGATTACTATCCAAGACCACTTCATAATCTATATGCTTGGCACCAGATTGCTGCACCACCACCGGATTAATGCTCTGCACCAATTCTGACATTAAGAAATTAGTATTACGTAGTAGCATCTTGCCGCTTTCAATCCTGCTCATATCCAGAATGTCATTAATCAAAGACAAAAGATACCGCCCCGACAGACCAATCTTGGCCAAGCAATCCGACACCTCTTCATCTTTGCCCAAGGCCTGTTGAGCCAAGGTACACATACCCAAAATAGCATTCATCGGAGTTCTAATCTCATGACTCATACGCGAGAGGAAATCACTCTTGGCACTACTGGCTTGCTTGGCTGCCGCCAACGCAGTACCTAATAGTTCCTTTTGTTGTTTCTCCTGCTCTACCGCCATAGTAATATCCATACTGGTCATTAAGAGGAAGCGATGCGAATCGTCTAGGTATTTGTATTCTACCTTCATGGTATGTTTGCTGCCATCAGGCAGGATAAATTCCGGAATAAAGGAACAGGGCTTGCCAGCATTAAGAAGCTTAGCTACCTTCTCGGCGCTTACCATTTCTGTGGCAACCTTATAAGCATGCTCTGATAGATATTTCTTGCTGCCACTGAGTACATCCTGCCAATAATTGTCACCTTCTGTGGGCAAATCGCTTAGCGGTTTTTCCACATGGGCATAGGATTCATAGCTCCCGCTACTCATATCAATGCAGATAATGCGGTCATAACTACTACAAGTAATAAGGTTCAAGATGACTTGAGCTCTTTTTTCTTTTTCGATATTAGTAGTATAGACAAAAGCTACGGTATGCTTATCACCTGGTCGCGACAGCAAAAAAGCTTTTGTTCTCACCCATACCGCACCCAAGCTAGGCAAAACTAGCTTATACTCATACGCTACCTCAACAGAACCAGCTGCAAACAACTCTCTAAGATGCTGGGCCCCGAAGATATTCCCATACTCTTCCTGCTCCTGCACATCCGGGATTTGGAGCACAAAGGCTTGTTGCAAAGCGTCATAGTGGGTAAAAGCATTAATGGCGTTATTATTCAGCCCCTTCATATCAAAATCAATAACAGTACCATCGCTCAGATCAAAATATCCACTACAAATCAAATTAGCTTCATAGATTCGTCTACGGTAAGCCGCCGTCTCCACCCGCAGCAAAAGTTGTTTTTCTTGGGTAATATCCTCACTCACACCAATGGCCGACACCGGCTTGCCATCTTCAAAATCGGTGACCATATTAATTCTCATCCAGCTCTTCTTGCCCTCGACACAAATAGCCACTTCGGCTGAAGCCTGCTTGGCACCACCTTTGACCTGTTCATAGAGCGCAAGATATTCTGCCCTGCTCTCCGGGCAAATCAATCCATTGTCTATTACGCTTTGGGGCACGTTTTCCATCACAGTAGGTAAGCCATAAGCCTTCTTGGCCACCTCCGAATAGGTGCTCTGCCTCGTGGCAAAGACGGTCTTCCACACAGCAATGTTGGCCGCTAGCAAAAGATTATGGAACTTTTGACTGTCCAAAACAAAGGTATAGTGCCCTTGCTCCGACTCTTCCTTGGCACTAACGTCAGTAATCTTATCCATAGGTAATTTCCCTCCAACTTTCTAGACTTGGGCGGTCTATTTGGCCGTCAGTTCCTGCTCGATAGCTGCACTTGCCACCGCATAAGCTTGGCAAGCTGCTTGGTAGAGCGGCAGTAAATCTTTCTTAGGCTCACCATTGCGCAGCTCCTCTACTATCTCGCATATTACAGCATACAATCTTCGCATACTAAGATTACCGGCTTCACCCTTCATAGTATGGGTCAATATAAAAGCTTGGTGA
>JAQUUF010000018.1 GCA_028693975.1 Acidaminococcaceae bacterium | reverse complement strand
GTGATAGAATCAGTATTGTCCATAGTGATATTGGCTCCTTCTGTCAGAGTTTTGTCTGGTAACTTTATTCTAACAGAAATCCATCACTATGGATTTTTATATGTTCAATTTGATTTTACAATTAACCGCTTGTAAATATTTTTCAATATGCTCCGCATAGGGATTTAGTTGCATAATACTCACACTTCCTATTTGTAAGATTTAATAACTTCTTCTGCCTTAGCAGTAATTTGTTTAATTACGCTTTTGGGCGATACAACCTTGGCGTTGTCTCCAAATCCTAGCATCCAAGCAATAAAACTAGGACTGACAACCATTTTGACTGTAATAGTAAAGCCATTTTTGTTGCTCTTGCTAATGACTACATCCTTGCCAAAGCGGTCAATAACTGCTCCAATGAGAAAGTTTTTAAAATATATCGTTATTCGTTCGGTCTTACCGACAAAAAGGCCAAAATAGTGATTCTCTGCTGTGATGTTTTCGATTGCCTCTATCCCTGCAAAATCTCCTTGGTCTTCTAACAACTCAACACTCTTCATCTTATCAACCCTATAGTTAATAAACTTACCATGTTTGCTGCTATAAGTCACCAAATAATAGTTTTCGTTATCCCAGCATAGAGCGTAAGGTGTCACAACAGATTTGTACTCTTCGTGTTTGACTTTTTCCTTCTTTTCCAGCGTCCAGTCCCAGTAGTTGAAAGCCACCTGCTGTTTTTTGTTAATAGCAGTATGCAGCTTATCCACTGTATAATAGATTGTTTCATTCATGTTCTTGATTCTATTGGAAACTAATACTTGCCGTTGCAATTCTTTGCCATAATAGCGATTAGTACAACGCTCCAGCTTGCGAATAAGTTCCATGCTCTTGTTGCGCGTGATGAACTTAGAGGCAACGACAGCATCCACCAATAGTTTGAGTTCCGGCAGCTGGAAGTCCCTTGAGGCCAAGAAATACTCATTGGAGCGTCGACGCAAACAGATAATGTCATAGCCAAACTCCTGCATAGTTTCCATATCATCATACACGCTCTTACGCTCTGCTTGTATGCCAATTTGGGCCAAACGATTGATTATTTGGTTAACAGTTAGAGTATGCTCTTCATCCGTTTCTTGCCACAACATTTTAAGGGTATAAAACATTTTTAATTTCTGATTAGCTGATTTAGGCATTTTTTTGCTCCCTTCAACCTACAAGTATCACGAAACTAGAATTCTTGATTTTGATAACATTCCACTGACGTGGAAAAGTTTTGCGCACTCGCTCCAGATTCTTGGTTTTACAAATCATATACATAGGTTTGACCTCTTGAACCTTGCTATAAATCATATAGGGCATAACGTTTTTGGCTGACCAGCTATAAGCTTTGGGCTGGAAGCTCTCTTCACTCTTATCTGGAATAACCATATATATCTTATGACCGGAATAAAAGACTGCTGAAGTATCATAATCACTAAAATTGCCTACCACCGCTTGCTCCGGCACATGCTCCTTGAGCATAAGTCCCACTCCTTTGGCCGAGCGCACAGACATAAACGGTTCAAAAATTGCTTGGACAGACAGAAAATTGAAACAAAAACCAATTAGCGCAATAGAAATAACGCTCTTAAATATATCTTTATTTTTATGATATTTGAATAATTGGAAGACAGATAGAGCAGCACAGCCTACCGTCAAAATAATAATACCCATGGGATGAATATTCAAATTGCCCCAATCATGCACTAAATACAAGCCCACCGCCATAACAATAAAATAGAATACCGTGTTAAAGCCCAAAATAGCCCAAATTTTCTTGCCTTGGAAGTCATAGATATATGCTGCAACCAAAATAGCTAGCGGGAACAACAAAGGATAAGTATAGGTAATATATTTAGTGGCCATGCATTGGTAGAAAACAAAGATAACCACAGTCCACAACACCAAGAATTTCTCTATTGGCGGTGGAGTTTGCCAGCGACCGTCCGGTCGGAAAAGATGTTTAAAGGTGCCGGGCACAAATCCTATCCACGGGAAGAAGGCCGCAATATTTACCATCAAATAGTAATAGATAACATTATCTCTACTATGCTCTGATACCGTCGCCCGCAAAAAATTATGAGTTCCTAGGAAGCCATTGAGGAAAGCATCTCCATGAATTTTGAACATAGCCAAATACCACGGCAGACCAATCAACAAAAAGAGAACAATACCAGTAGGTAGCTTGGCTCGCTTAACTTCTTGCCAATTTTTCTCCCAGCTGAGAAATAAGACAATAATAAGTCCCGGCAGCAAGAAACCAATGGGTCCTTTGGTCAGAGTAGCTAAAGCACTACAAATATACACGCCATAATAATAATTCTTTTGCTCTGTAGTATAGCCAAGTATAAAAAACAGAAGCGTACCGCTGAAGAAAACAAACAGAGCCTGGTCAGTAATAATTGATTTTGAAATCAGGTAATACTCTATGGTCGTCAACAAAATCAGCCCACTATAGAAAGCCACCTTGTCATTATAGAGCTTACGCGCACCCCAGGTAACCATAGCCAAACCGCCTAAGCCAAATAAAGCAGGGAAGAACCTTGCCCCAAACTCTGTGAAGCCAAATATCTTAAACCCCAAAGCACAGAGCCAATAAAACATAATAGGCTTATCATACCAGAAGTTGCCATAAATTTGCGGTGATGTCCAATTCCCGCTGAGCACCATTTCTTTGGCAGTTAGTGCATAGTTAGATTCGACGCTATCAGTGATAAAAAGGGAGCCATTCATAAAAAATAGCAGTAACGCTGCTGCCACCCAAAAGACACTCCAATATTTTTTTGACATAGTATTCTCCTCCACGATCAATCTATTCATCCCTATACCATACCATATATAGGACAACCTGACAACAAAAAAGCACAAGAATTTTCATCTCGTGCTTTTATTATTGACTTCAGATATTAAATTGCTGATTCTTCCACGTACTTGTGTGCCGGAGCTATAGCATAGCACACCGCATAGGTCACTGCGCAACAAATCCATTCGGCGTAAATAACATTGGGGAAAATCCGTACAGCAGGAACCAGTTGCCAGAGAATCAGTACCGCCAACCCAACTAACAAGGTCCAGAAACCTGCTATCTTGCAAGAGTAACGCGGCATAAACAAAGCTACGATTACTATTACGCTAAAAGCTGCAGTTAAGGACAAGCCTATCATAATTGTTCCCAGAATACTGGATACTCCCAAAGCCATGCCATAAGTTAGAAGACCGGTAACAATAACGCAAGCTCTCATCATAGAGACTTGTTTCTTCTCATTACAATTTGGGTTCATGAAGCGCTTGTAGATGTCTTTGGAGAACAAAGTCCCTGCTGATAAAAGCAAATTACAAGCAGTAGACACATCCGCTGCCCACAAAGCAGCTAGAGTGAAACCAGCTAACAATGGTTGCATGCTTACTATAACCTGCGGCAAGGCAAGAGCAGCCTGAGCATCAGGATACATAGCTTTGGCACAAATACCCAAGAACGCTGCCAACACGCCTACGGGGATCATAATAATACCACCCCAGACAAAACCTTTTTTGGCGGTTTCTGCATCTTTGGCTCCTAGAGATATTTGCAAAATACTTTGTAACGAAAGATTAACCGTAACCAAAGTCACTACCCAACTAGTAATATTCTTGATACCTACACCATCAACGAAGCTGAACCAAGGCACACCCGCCGGCAATTGCGCAGAAAGACCTGCCATGCCTCCAACCTTGGTGAACTGAATAACAGTCGCAGCAATAATACCCAAATAAATCAAAGTAATATTTAATACATTGGCCAAGCTAGCAGACCACATACCACCAATAAAAGTAATGCCGATGAAAACAACAGCACTGACAAACATGCCAGTTTTGAAATCAAAAATTTCCGGCATAATTGCATGCAAAATACTGCCACCGGCAATATATTGCAGAGAAATAATAACCAACTGGATAATAATTTGGCAGATAACGCCTAATATGACAGCATTAGTTCCATGATGACGCTCAATTAATTCTGAAATAGTAGTGATATTTTGTTCGCGGTATTTCTTAGCCATAAACAAACCCATCACAATAGCACCCAAGGCCCAAGCAATTGTGTACCAGCCAGCACTTAAGCCCACCTTAAAAGCAGACTCCGACACTCCTATAGTAGAAGCACCACCCACTGCCAAACCAATAATACTCACCCCAATTAAAGGTGCCGTCAATTTGCGACTGGCCAAAGCATAAGCCTCGCTGCTTTCCTCACTGCGTTTCTTGGCATACCAGCTAATAGCAAACAACGCAATAATGTAGAGAACGATAATTGCCAAAGATGTGTTCATAATACAACCTCCTCTAATTTTTTAGGGCATAAAAAAACGCCCCGCTCAAGGGACGAAATATTCGTGGTACCACCCTAGTTGATACATATCTCCTAATTAGTTTGTAAAATAAAAAAGCACCCCGGCTCTGGGACGAACATGCCGCGGTACCACCCAATTAGGATACGATGTATCCACTCAACTCCTTAACGCGGAAAACGATCAGTCCTACTATAGTTCAGCTGATAGCTCAAAAGGGAACTTCACCTGCTGCGCAACTACCGGTTCCCATCAACCCGGCTCTCTTGGAATCACCCTAGCAAATTACTTTTCTTTGTCATAGCCATATCAATATTTAACTTATGGTTAACATTATAAGCAGGTAATTAACAAAAGTCAAGATTGAATTATAGTAAAAAAAAGATAATTACATGTTGACAAACCCTTGCTAGATAATATATAATACGTCTTGTTGAAATTGACTCTGTAGCTCAGCTGGATAGAGCGTTTGGCTACGAACCAAAAGGTCGGGGGTTCGAATCCCTCCAGGGCCACCATTTTAAGCATAAACAGACTAAAAGCCTAGCTTTTGGTCTGTTTTTATTTAATATTTAATTACTTATTATAAAATTAGTGCTATAATTACTGTATAACCTTGTTCTGTCTGTAAGGGCAGCGCAAAATAATAAGGAGTGATATTTATGAAAATCTCTAAATTGTTAATTGCAGTTGTTACCGGTTGCACGCTAGCCTTTTCTGTAACAGCAATGGCTGCTACTCATGCGCCCACTACCAAAGCTGCTACTATTCAGTCATCCATTACTGCTAAACAAGCTGCTATCGATTTGGCAAAAGCAGAAGTACCTGCTGGCTCCAATTTCTTCGGTGCCAAATCCAAAGGCATGGGCGAATACAAAGTATTGTTCCAAGACCCTGCTACCTTGGATTACTATGAAGTCGATATAGAAAATGGCCGCATTGATGAGATTGAGATTAAGGGTTCTGACTTCCCCGGCAGCGTAACTATTAACAAAACTCCTGAAGATGTCAAAGCTAAGATTTTGGAAACCTATCCTGATGCAACCAATATCGTTGTAACTAAGGAAGATGACCCCAAAGCTAAAAACTTGATGATTTACAAGGCTAAATTCACTACTCCTAAATTCACTGGCGAAGCTCAATTGAATCCAGCCACTTGCTTGTATGGTCACAGAGAACTTAAATACAAAAAATAAAGAATATGTTAACACAATTAAGCAGGAGCTTTCTTCTGAGAGCTTCTGCTTTTTATTTCACTGTTATTTCATTTGACAGTAGCACGTATCTTCCGTACAATTAATATATTAGAGAACTTTGCGTGAGTGCAAGGTGGGACTAAAATATCTTATTTTGAAGGAGAAAAACAATGAAGAAGAGTTTAATCGCAATAATCGTTGTCATCGTCGTAGTTTTGGGTTCCTTAGTAAGCACCTACAATGGCATGGTAACAATGAATGAAAATGTCACTAGCAAATGGAGTCAAGTTGATAACCAATTACAACGAAGAAGTGACCTCATCCCCAATCTTGTCAACACTGTTAAGGGCTATGCAGCCCATGAAGCAGGAGTATTCAAATCTGTAGCTGACGCTAGAAGCAAATTAGCAGGTGCGACAACAGTTAACGAGAAAGCTGCCGCTAACGGCGAATTGAGCAATGCTTTATCCCGTTTATTAGCTATTTCCGAAAACTACCCCCAACTAAAAGCAAATCAAAACTTTGCTCAGTTGCAAGATGAATTAGCCGGTACCGAGAATCGTTTGGCTGTAGCACGCAAAGACTATAATGACGCGGCTCAGCAGTACAATACCAAAATCAAATCTTTCCCTACCTCACTCTTTGCAGGTATGTTCGGGTTTAGCCCCAGAGATTATTTCAAAACTGACGAAGCTGCCAAAACGGCTCCTAAGGTAAGCTTCTAATGAAAACTTTAGTTTTATTGGTGGTCTTATTTTGCCAATTTTTTACTCTTGCTCCTACAGGTTTTTCTGCGTCTAACCTACCAGCCAAGCCAACAAGTAGCATTTATGTGCAAGATTATGCCAAAGTATTATCCACCCAGACTAAAAAAACTATTATTGCCCACAGTGCGGCTTTAGATGAAAAAACTAAAGCTCAGATTGTGGTAGTCACCATTCCCTCACTGCAAGGAGATGCTTTGGAGGATTATTCCTTGAGCCTCTTGCGCTCCTGGGGTATCGGTGATAAGCAAAAAAACAACGGTGTCTTGCTCTTGGTCGCTGTCAATGACCGCAAATCAAGAATCGAAGTCGGCTATGGTTTAGAAGGGGCTCTGCCAGACGGCTTGACCGGACGTATTCAAGACCAGTATATGTTGCCTTATTTTAGACAAGGTGATTATGACAAAGGAATTTTGAGCGGCTATTCGGCGCTATTTAATACCACGTTAAAGGAATATAATCTAACCACTAAGGATTTGAATGTGCGTAGTGTATCCTCCACAAAGGCAGATAATGCTAACCAAACTCAAACCCCTTGGTGGATGCAAATTGCTCTTGCAGGAGGCTTGATTTTACTTTTCATCATTGACCAAATGTTCTTGGGCGGTGCTTTGACCCGTCTGCTCTTCTACCTCTTTCTCTTTGGTCGCGGCGGTCACGGAGGCCGTGGCGGAGGATTTGGCGGAGGCGGCTTCGGTGGTGGCAGTGGCGGAGGCGGCGGCTCCAGCAGAAGTTGGTAAACCTTTACCTTTGCTATTTATAAACATAAAGAAAATCCGTTTGCCACATTAAAAAATAGTGGTAAACGGATTTTCTTTATGTTTATTATTTACGTAACAAGCCAAACAAAGTACGGGTAAAAACATTTATAGCCTTTTTCTCCAGAGAATTTACGGTCTTGTCAATCATTCTATCCGTTAAACTTTTGGGTTGGCGACTGGCGGCTCTTGCGGCAGCAGCCTGCTCCTTAGCCTGCTTATCGGCCAATTTGGCAACTTGGGCTGCTTGAGTTTCCTCATCTTCCTGAGATTTCTGTGCCGTCAGTATTTCATAAGCCGATTCCCTATCAATTACTTCTTCATATTTGCCATATAACAAACTGGATTTAATAAGTTTCTCCACGATGCCAGCATCAGCGGCTGACATACTGCTCATGGGTGGCAATATTTTTGTTTTCTGGACCATAGCAGGTCTTCCTTCTTCATCCAAGAAGGAAGTCAGAGCTTCACCAATAGACAATTCTCCGATAACATCTTCTGTCTTGAACGCCGGATTAGTACGAAAGCTGGCCGCAGCCGCCTTAATAGCTTTTTGCTCAGCAGGTGTATAGCCGCGCAGAGCATGCTGTACTCTGTTCCCTAATTGAGCCAGAACCTGGTCGGGCAAATCGGCTGGATTCTGTGTGATAAAATATACGCCTACACCCTTGGACCGAATCAGCTTAACTACCTGTACCACCTTATCTACCAAAGCCTTGGGAGCGTTGTTAAAAAGCAGGTGAGCTTCATCAAAGAAAAAGACTATCTTAGGTTTATCCAAATCTCCCACTTCCGGCATAATCTCAAACAACTCATTTAAGAGCCACAGCATAAAAGTAGAATACAAAATAGGATGCTGGTATAACTCAACACAATTAAAAATATTGACTGCACCATGTCCGTTTTCGTCTTTGGCCAGCCAGTCTCTAATATTAAGGGCCGGTTCTCCAAAGAAATTCTCGCCGCCAGCATCTTCAAGAGCCATCAATGAACGCAGAATAGCACCCACGCTTTGTTTAGTTACATTGCCATATTGTGTAGTGAATTCCTTCGCATGTTCACCCACATAAGTCAACATGGAACGCAAATCCTTTAAATCGAGGATTAGTAATTTTCTGTCATCCGCGATGCGGAAAACAATGTTCAACACTCCGGTCTGCACATCTGTCAACTCCAGCAAGCGTGCTAACAAGACCGGTCCCATTTCAGATACTGTAGTTCTCACAGGATGCCCCTTTTGACCATAAACATCCCAGAAAGTTACTGGATAGGCATGTACAGAAAAATCTTTGATGCCCATTTTATCTAGTCTATTTCTTAATTTGTCAGTAAGAGTCCCACTTACACAGGTACCTGAAACATCACCTTTAATGTCTGCCAAAAAAACCGGTACACCCATATCACTAAGTGACTCAGCCATCACCTTCAAAGTAATAGTTTTGCCCGTACCAGTAGCGCCGGCGATAAGACCATGTCTATTAACCATTGGTGGAAGGAGATAAATATTCTCTTCTCCCTTACCAATCAAAAGTTTTCCATCTTTGAACATTGTTCCACCTCCCCGTGTTGCAACCAAAACGACTTAAGGTTTAATCATACAAAGCATCCACGCAAGCCGCTGCCAAGGCACCCAGACTAGATACACTCTTCTCTTGTGGTAAGCCTGATGCATCATAACCCAAAGGTATTTCAGTGCAAGCAGTCATCACCAAGAGCTCTCTCTCTTGCCAGAGTTCCTCTACCACTTCTTTGACCAAGCTACCCGCCGCTGTCATACGATTGGCTTTAACCTCTAAAATACTAGCCTGAATTTTCTCTTTTTGCTCGTCATTGGGTAAATAAATAGGGTAATTATGGGCCTGTGCGCACTCCTGATACAAACCGCTTTGGGCCGTCCCCAAAGTAGAAAGCATCCACGCCCCCTGAGGGCTCTTTTTTTGTGCTGCTAACACAGTTGCTTCTATGATATGCACCAAAGGTTTGGGCAAAGGCTGTTCCAACCTATCAATGAAGTAATGCACCGTATTGCAAGGAACAGCCAAAACATCTGCTCCCATATCACACAATTGCAATAAATCCTTATAAACCTGTGCTTGTGGGCTGGGTCCCTTACCTAAAATTGCTGTACTCCTGTCCGGTATATCACTATCAGCTATCATATATACCACCGGGTGCTCCTGATCCGTAGTCGCAGGCGCTAGTGCCGCCAAAATGCGCAAAAATTCTGCGGAGGCAGCCGAACCCATACCACCTAATACACCTAGTTTCTTACCGTTTTTTTTGCGTTGAGACATCAATTAAACCCCTTTATTTGTTTTTATACCAGAAGCCTTCCATAAAGGCGGCTAATTGTACACAGCCCATATGAGGCATAGCATTATAAATAGATGCTCTGAGACCACCCACACTGCGGTGACCTTTTAAGCCATTAAGTCCAATAGCTGTAGCCTCCGCCACAAACTGTGCTTCTAGCTCAGTAGTAGGCAAACCAAAAGTAACATTCATCAAAGAACGGCTATCGCGCTCGGCAAAGCCACGGTAAAACTCAGGATGAGCATCAATAACATCGTAAACCACCTTAGCCTTGGCTTCATTGCGTTGAGCCATCACTTTGAGTCCACCTTGTGCCTTCAACCATTTGGCCACCAATCCCACAATATATACGCCAAACACAGGTGGTGTATTGTACAAAGAGTTATTATCCATGTGCACTTCATAATTGAGCATAGTAGGCAAAGTAGTAGAACGACCTTTAATAAAATCTTTTTTAGCAATAACCACCACTACACCACCTGGTCCAATGTTCTTCTGGGCACCGGCGAATATCAGTGAAAACTTATCTGTAGGGATTGGTTTACTCAAAATATCAGAAGATAGGTCCGCAATCAAAGGTACTGCTCCCGTGTCAGGATAATCTTTGTATTCTGTACCTTCAATGGTATTATTACCAGTAATATGCAAATATGCGGCATTCTCCGGCAAAGTTAATTCTGATAGCTTAGGCACTCTATTGTATTTATCTGCTTTACTACTGAAGATAACCTTTGTCTCACCGACTTTGGCTGCTTCTTTGACTGCTTTGGCCGAAAAAGAACTGGTATCAGCATAGACACCAACCTTGCCTTCCGGCAAGAAATTCATTGGGACCATAGTAAACTGTAAGCTAGCACCGCCACCTAAGAAAAGCACACACCAGCTATCATCCAAGCCCAGCAAATCCTTAATATCCTGCTCTGCTTCACTATTAACCTTCTCATAGACCTTAGACCTATGGCTTACCTCTAGAATGGACATACCACTGTTCTGGCAATCTAATAATTCAGACTGCACCTGCTTGAGCACTTCCAAAGGCAGCATTGCAGGTCCGGCACTAAAGTTAAAAATCCTCTTCACTATTGCTCATCTCCAATCAAGTGTACTACCAAACCATCACGTAGCTTAGGCTCAAACCAAGTAGATTTGGGTGGCATCACCAGGCCCTGGTCAGCCACCTGCATCAATTGCTCCACAGTAGTAGGATAAAGAGCAAATGCCACAGTATATTCTCCACAATTAACCTTATTTTCTAATTCCTTAAGACCACGAATACCACCGACAAAAGCAATTCTCTCATCAGTACGAGGGTCACCAATGCCCAAAATGGGTTGCAAAACCTGCTCCTGCAAAATACTAACATCCAAAGATGCTACCGGATTACTCTCTTGTACGGCATTTAGGAGCTTGAGCTCATACCAGCTCTCATCAATATACATAGCGAATTGATGCTTGCCCTTCAGCTGCGGCAAACCCGACAATTCATTAATAGCAAAAACTTGCTCCAAACGCGAGAAGAAGTCCTCAAAGCTTAAACCATTGAGATCCTTAACTACCCTGTTATAATCCATTACCTTCATCATATTATCTGGGAAAATTACTGCAAGAAAGTAATCTTGCTCGCCTGCTGCTTTGCCACTCTGAGCAGCCGCAGCAGAAACGCGTTCAGCCGCTGCACAACGGTGATGACCATCAGCTATATACAAAGCCTGCACTTGTTCAAACAATTTGGTAATTTGCGCCACCAGAGGCAACTCGGATACTACATAGATAGTGTGTTGAATACCGTCGGCAGCTTTAAAATCATAGACTGGTTGTTTATCCCCCATAATCTGCAAAATCAAAGCAGCAATCTGCCCTTTACTCTTATAGGTCAAAAATACCGGCCCTGTCTGCGCTTGGGTTGCTTCAATATGCTTAACCCTATCAGTTTCTTTATCTACACGAGTTAACTCATGTTTCTTAATGAGATTAGTCCTATACTCTTCTACTGAGCAGGCCGCTACCAAACCAATCTGGATGTGAGCTCCCATCTGTTGTCGATAAATATAGTAACAAGGCACTGCATCTTGAACCATCTGCTTTTGCTCTATATACTTAAGTAAGTTGAACTTTCCTTGTTGGTATACCTCTGCACTATAGGCATCAGTTCCCTCTGGCAAAGTTGCCTCGGGCTTAGTAACAGTTAAGAAACTCAACGGCTCAGCGGCAATTACCTGGCGTGCCTCCTCTGTATCTAACACATCATAGGGAAGTGAACTGATTTTGGCTGCTAAATCTTTAGCCGGTCTTAATCCTTTAAAAGGTCGAATGTGTGACATATGATAAATCCTCCTTTGATACATCATGCTAATATTTTACATTTCTAGCTTTAAAAACACAAGCAGTTAATGTATAATGTTAAATATTTATATTTTTTCTATTCACAATGGGGTGAACGAATTGTTAGCAATGAAATTTAGTAAACGGGTTTTTCAAAAAGCCGCGCCAATAGCTCTAGGTTATGTGGCCTTAGGTATTGCCTGTGGTATTCTCGGCGAAAAAGCCGGTATTAATCCCTTAGAAATGTTTGCTATTAGTATCATGGCCTACGCTTGCAGCAGCCAATTCATTGGTATTGCCATGATGATGCAAGGAGCCTCCTTTTGGAGTATTGGCCTCACTATCTTCATTGTTAATTTGCGCTATGTGCTCTTCAGCTCTACCTTGGTGCCTTATTTTGCCAAAGAAAAATTTGCTTTTCTGACCTGCTATACCCACGGCATTACAGATGAGACTTTTGCCGTCAATCTCAGCTCTTTCGAAACGGAAACAGAACCCTACTATTCACCGGAAGAAGCCTTTGCACTGAACGCTCTAGGCTGTGCCTCTTGGTCTTTGGCCAATGCGTTAGGTTGTTACGCATCTGAATTCATCAGTATCAATGTCCAGTTGGTATCCTATATTTTGACTGCTATGTTTCTAGGCATTTGGGTCAATTATCTAGTTGACCGTAAGATGATAATCATTGGTTTGTCCTCTGGCATCTTAGCTACCCTTCTAGCACAGATTCTCCCCTTCAAACTGCATATCGTCGTCGCAACCCTCCTCACCTCTGCCCTAGCTTGTTACCTAGTAGTCAAGAACGAACGAGGTGAAATGCATGGATAAAACCTATATCTGGAGCATTATCATCTTGATGACGATTGTAAATTATATCCCCCGCTCCTTGCCTATGCTACTGTTGACCAAACGTGGCTTGCCCCAGTGGTT
>JAQUUF010000017.1 GCA_028693975.1 Acidaminococcaceae bacterium | reverse complement strand
TAACGGCCACAAAAAAGCCAGAGAATTAAATCTATGCATAGATTTAACACCGTGCTTTTGGGCTGTAAAAGCAGGATTGCCTGATAGAACAGTAATTTGAACTTGGGGTGACTCCGCTCTAAGACCGCCAATGATGGCACTGAGCATTGCCTCATCACCGGCATTGGCAAAGCCATAATAACCGGAAATCAAAATCCTATTCATCGAGGAAGTTCCTCCTTTGCCAGCTGCACCACCTAGGATAAACAGCAGCAAAAATCACCAGTGCTATAATTCCCATCACGATACCCAACCCCAAGCCATCAAAAGCTCTGACATAGGACATAAAAATAGGAGAACGCATATGACAGAAAGTCTGGACCAAAGAAGCTTGTCCTATGGTCGCTGCCAAAACAAACGCCATATATAACAAATGTGGCAATTTTTTGAAAGCGGCATAAGCAGCTAAGTAAAAAGCCGGATGTCCAATCAAAAATTCTTTTTCTCTAGGTCTAGCGTACATCACCTGCTCTAGGAAATAACGCATTTTCATTTCAAATGCAGGGACAGGTACTCCCGCCGTATGCCCACTACGACCAATAAACACCCAAGCAATTATCAACAGCGCACCCAAAAAACATAAGGTTTTGAAGGTAAAGGGTTGATGCAATAAAACAACTAGCCTCTTGCTCAAACTTTTTTGCAAATCATCCCCCTCCCACAAAGAGTGGTAGCGGAAGAATAAAATTGCCATCAAAATCAACGGTAGCATGAATGTTAATTTCACGCCACGATAAATATCTATTTCTAGGAAAAATCTGATGTCACCTAAGATGGCACCCAAAATAGCAGCACCCACCAAAGATAGAAGTACTGCCACAATCAAACGCCAAGTAGCTGCTACCGCAATGCCTGTAAGATTAGGCTCAACATCAGTACGACGCTCCCATTGACGCATCACAAAATGCATAGAGAGCACCGGGAAGATAGTCGCCGCACCAAGGGCAATAATGTGACGCATAGTCAAGGACATACCGGTAAACAAGCCCAAGCTCAAAAGACCGCCCACAACAAACGTCCACCAATACTGTAGCTTGGCATTGCTACTAAAAATGAAGCCACCATACAGTCCCCAGGCCGCTGCTACGGCAAAAGCCAACGGAACAAACCAGATAACAGCAGGACTATAAGCAGCGAAGCTAGAAGGCTTGCCAGTCAAATAACCCTTGGCAATAACACTATCATTAACTTGTTGTACATAGTCTAAATTAGTCTGCATCAGTGTCTTGCCTCCTTGAGGAGTCAAGAAAGTTTTGATTAAATTAATTCTTATATTACGTTCTTCGTCAGATAGTGCCCATCTTCTAGCTGCACCATAGACCGTTAATTTCTTTTGCTCTTGTTTGTCTATAGTATAGGTTCTTGCCACCTGATAATCCATCAGAGCTGCCATTTCGGTCAAGCCCTTCATCGGGATAAATTGCAGTTGAGTAACGCCCTCAACCATAGAAAGAAGTATATGACGTTGTTGCAATTGCTTAGCTACGTAGTCCATATTGACGCCATAGCCCAAAGTCTCTTTACCTGCCGGAGAGTAGCTAGTAACTTTCGCTCCTGACGCATCTATCCTGCGAAACAGGGCATCTTCTTTAGCCTGAGCTGACGCTGCTGTAGCAGTCACCGCTTCGGCATAGTTAGAAGGGCGCATCATGACTTGAAATCCATTAGTCTGTGCCAATTTCAGTTCGTCTGTAGACAAACCCAAAGGTAATTCTCTTAATCCTACTTGCTCGCCTGGATTAGCAGGGTCCTTCATTATAATGGTGTCACCTGTCAGCTGTACAATCTTAGGATTGGCATGCACAACTCGGCACCGTTCTGCACCTAAACGCAGTCTAAAATCCTCTTCTACTTCTCCCAACGCAGTCTGGCTATTACCAGCCATTAAATATACTGCATCAATAGTAAAGCTAGGGCTATTCACCACTTGTTGCAGTACCGGACTTAAAGAGCCAGTCTCCTTGTCGGCCAGTAACTTTACCCCATCTAACACTATCAAGGAGCCCTTTTCCTGCAAGCTATTCAAGCTTTGGTCATAGAGAGCCAAAGTGTTTACACCACGCTGCTTAAAGGCCTGTAACGCCTCTTGCACCGGCATACCTTCCATACTGGCCAAACGCGCTATAGCTCTGTAATCCATAACGCTCTCCACCGAAGGTGCACCTAGCTCAATTTGATGCCTCTGCCAATTAAGCAGCAGGGCACAGCCTAGACCAAGCGCTATTATTAACAATAAGATTTTATTATAATGCTTCTTCAAAGTATCTCCGCCTTATACGGTTTTTCTCAAGCTGCGCAAATAGGCCTCGACGAAAATATCCAAATCGCCGTCCATCACAGCTTGCACATTACCTGTTTCTACATTGGTCCTATGGTCCTTGACCATGGTATAGGGTTGGAAAACATAAGAACGTATTTGACTGCCCCATTCTATCGCCTGATAATCTCCAGCGATATCACTGATCATAGCATCCTTCTTTTTCTTCTCATACTCAAATAACTTAGCGCGTAACAACTGCAAACAACGCTCCCTGTTTTGAATCTGAGAGCGCTCATTCTGACATTGGACTACTATCCCTGTAGGAATATGGGTCATACGCACAGCTGATGAAGTCTTGTTGACATGCTGTCCACCTGCACCGCTAGATCTATAAGTGTCCACTCTCACATCATCCATATTAATATCTACATGCACTGTCTCATCTATTTCCGGCATAACGTCTACCGCTGCAAAAGAAGTATGACGTCTGGCATTAGCATCAAAAGGCGAAATTCTCACCAAGCGATGTACACCCTTTTCTGATTTTAAATAACCATAAGCATTGCGACCATTAATAGCCAAGGTTGCACTCTTAACGCCAGCTTCATCGCCGTCTAAAGAATCTAACATCTCTACCTGATAGCCTTGTTTTTCGGCAAACCTCGTAAACATGCGCAACAACATAGCTGTCCAATCTTGTGCTTCTGTGCCACCTGCACCGGCATGCAGCGTCAGGATGGCATTATTGTGGTCATATTCCTCACACAAGAGCATGCCTAGCTCCAAATGCTCCAATTCCGTCTTGGCTTCTGCTAGAGCCGTCTCCATTTCGCCCTGCAAAGAAGTATCGTCTTCCTCGCTTGCCATTTCCCAAAGGGTTTCTAAATCTTCTACCTTTTGGCACAACTGCTCAAAGCTCTCTGTCTCCGATTTTAAGTTATTTGTTTCCTGCGCAATCACCTGGGCCTTATCAGGATCATCCCAAAACCCTGGTGCTGCCATTTTGTGTTCTAACTCTGCTACGCGGTCCTCTTTGGCAGCGATGTCAAAGAGACCCCCTCATTTCGTTCAGCTTTTGCTTTAGATTTTGTATTTCCGGTTTTAATTCGTCCAATAACAACTGCTACACTTCCCTTCCGCCAACATCCTATAATAACACCTAAACGAAGCTAGACCCTAAACACAGTCTAGCTTCGTTAACACTTATTTCTCTTTGCCGCAGCAATTTTTATACTTCTTGCCGCTGCCACAGGGACAAGGGTCATTGCGTCCCACGGTTTCCTTGTTGTGCACAGGTTGCTTCGGTGCATCACCATCGCCGCTAGGGTTATTCTCCTGAGCATTAGCCAAATGGTCTTCTACCTTAGGCTGACTGATAATATTTACTCGGTAAATATAACGAACCACATCATCTTGGATAGCACCCTTCATTGCTTCAAACATATCATAAGCTTCAAACTTATATTCTACCAACGGGTCTCTTTGTCCATAGGCACGCAAGCCCACACCTTCGCGGAGCATATCCATGGCGTCTAGATGTTCCATCCAATGACTGTCCACTACCTTCAGCATTACTAAGTTTTCCAACTCACGCATTACCGCAGGCGTCATCATCTTCTCACGCTCTTCGTAATAATCACGAGCCATCTTATGTAAATACTCATCCATCTCTTCACGGCTAAGAGTTTGTAACTTCTCGATGTTCAAAGCGCCTTCAGGAGCATAGAACTCTTCAGCATAGGCAATAAGCGCCGGCAAATCCCACTCTTCGGAATAAACTTCTGGTGGCGCATACATAGTCATAGTTCTATCGACCACACGGTCAATCATATCTACGACATTATCTCGCAGGTCATTTTGGAGCAAAATACGTCGACGTTGCTCATAGATAACCTCACGCTGTTGATTCATAACATCATCATATTCCAAGACATGTTTACGAATATCAAAGTTGCGGCTTTCGACTTTCTTCTGAGCCGACTCAATGGAACGTGTTACCAACTTATGCTCGATGGGCTCATCTTCTTCCATGCCCAGCTTATCCATAATACCGGAAATATTGTCAGAACCAAACAAACGCATCAAGTCATCTTCCAATGATAGATAGAATCTGGTAGAACCAGGGTCGCCTTGACGAGCGCAACGACCACGCAGCTGATTATCTATACGTCTGCTTTCATGACGCTCCGTACCTAGGATATGCAAGCCTCCCAGAGCAGCCACGCCTTCACCTAGGACAATATCAGTGCCACGACCAGCCATGTTAGTAGCAATTGTTACAGCATTCATCTGACCAGCCTTAGCTATAATCTCCGCTTCTTTTTCAGCATACTTAGCATTTAAGACATTATGAGGTATGCCTTTTTTCTTCAGAATATCTGACAATTCCTCAGACTGCTGAATAGAGGTAGTACCAACCAGAACGGGACGGCCACTTTTATGACATTCCTCAATAGCTTCGGATGCTGCCTTATACTTGGCTCTCTTAGTCTTATAGATAACATCCGGATAGTCAATACGAATCATGGGTTTGTTGGTGGGAATAACCACAACATCCAAGCCATAAATCTTTTGGAACTCTTGCTCTTCTGTCTTTGCCGTACCAGTCATACCGGAGAGTTTATCATACATACGGAAATAATTTTGGAAAGTGATAGTCGCTAGAGTTTGGCTCTCTCTTTCTACCTTCACGCCTTCTTTCGCTTCAATAGCCTGATGCAAGCCCTCTGAGAAACGACGGCCAAACATCAAACGACCTGTGAACTCGTCGACGATAATTACCTCACCGTCTTTCACTACATAGTCACGGTCTCTAATCATTAGCGATTTAGCCTTCAAAGCTTGCATCAACTGGTGGGAAAAATCCACACTAGCTTCGCCAGCATACATATTAGATACACCCAACATTTTTTCAGCCTTAGCAATACCGGCTTCTGTCGGGGCGACTGTTTTTTGTTTCTCATCAACAGTATAATCAGCATCTTCGCCCGGTGTCATTTGCGCCACCACATGAGCCAGCACCTTGTACAAATCTGTAGATTTCTCACCAGGGCCAGAAATAATCAAAGGGGTACGCGCTTCATCTACAAGAATACTATCTACTTCATCGACTACTGCATAATGCAAAGGCCGTTGTACCATTTGGTCCACAGACACGACCATATTGTCGCGCAGATAATCAAAGCCATATTCGTTATTAGTTCCGTAAGTAATATCGCAGGCATAAGCAGCTTTTCTTTCTGGAAAATCCATATCATGGACAATTAAGCCTACGCTTAGACCTAAAAATTTATAAATACGCCCCATGTCTTCACTATCGCGGCGAGCCAAATAATCATTGACTGTAACAACATGCACACCTTTGCCGCTCAAAGCATTTAAATAAACCGGTAGAGTCGCTACCAAAGTTTTACCTTCACCTGTACGCATTTCGGCAATCTTCCCGCGATGCAGCACGCATCCACCTATCAGTTGAACATCGAAATGTCGCAAGCCTGTTACACGTTTGGAAGCCTCTCTAACCACTGCGAAAGCTTCCGGTAAAATATCTTCTAATGTCTCTCCTTTAGTCAGACGTAATTTAAAATCTGCCGTCTTAGCATAAAGACTAGCATCACTTAATTTTTCCATCTCTGGTTCTAGCGCATTGATCTTCTCAACATACATTTGATCATGCTTTAGTTCTTTGGCATTGGGGTCGCCAAAAATTTTCTTCATCAGTGTTTCGAGCAACAGAATCACTCCTCATTAATATATGCAAAAAAAAGGGCACCTTGCCCCACCCAATAATTTTAACAGACTAGGCCCTCAAAGTCAAAAAACCTAGGGCTAAAACCCTAGGTTTTTTGTGTCTTTTTTATGAATTATTTAAAGATAGTTATTTCATTTCTGGAGCAATCAAACCATAATCACCATCTTTGCGCTTATAAACCACACTTACAACCTCACTATCAGCATCAAAGAACATAAAGAAGTCATGGTTGAGCAAGTTCATTTGCATCACTGCTTCCTGAACATTCATAGGCCTTAAAACATATTTCTTGTTACGAACAATCTTAAATTCTCCATCATCGGCTTCTTCCTTGGCAGATGCCACCACTGGCGTAACATCACGGAAGTTATTATATTTACGTTTCATGAGACGAGTCTTATACTTATGGATTTGTCTCTCAATCTTATCTACCACCAAGTCAATAGAGGAATACATATCCTTGGTACTCTCTTGTGCTCTTAATACGATCCCGCTAGCCGGAACTGTAACTTCAACAATGTGTTGTCCTTTTTCTACACGCATAACAGCAGATATATCACCCACAGTCTTAAATTGTTTAGTAATAGTTACAACTTTTTTCTCTACATAGTCTCTCAAAGCTGGTGTTACATCAATATTTTTACCGCGTACATTTACTGCCATATCGACTACCTCCTCGTCAGGTGGCATTTCTGTCCACCTCTGTTCTTACTGTTACAATTCGCCATAACAATACAGATTCCTTCACAAAAAATGTGAAAAGGCTGAAAAATGTTATGTTTTCAGCCTTTCATATTTAACACTATAAAATTTTAGATAAAAACACTTTAGCACGTTCTTCTTTGGGGTTAGTAAAGAATTCTTCCGGCGTCGTATTCTCCAATATTTTGCCACCATCAACAAAGACTACCCTATCGCCCACTTCTCTGGCAAAGCCCATTTCATGTGTTACCACAACCATGGTCATGCCCTCGCGTGCCAATTGTTTCATAACATCCAGTACTTCCTTGATCATCTCAGGGTCAAGAGCAGATGTTGGTTCATCAAACAGCAAAGCTTTCGGTTTCATTGCCAGTGCTCTAGCTATAGCTACCCTTTGTTGTTGCCCACCGGATAGTTGCTCTGGATAAGCCTGGGCTTTATCTTCCAGACCAACCTTGTGCAGCAGCTCCATGGCAATCTGCTCAGCCTCTGCCTTACTGACACCTCTGACCTTCATCGGTGCTAATTCTAAATTCTCCAACACCGTCATATGAGGGAACAGATTAAACCTCTGGAACACCATGCCTATTTCCTTGCGCACAGAATTGATATTAGCTTCACCGCTCAACTCAATTCCATCCACTTCAATAGTGCCACCGGTAGGGACCTCCAAATAGTTAATACAACGCAGCAAAGTACTCTTGCCGCTACCGGAAGGACCGATAATAACCACAACTTCTTGGTCAGCCACATCAAGGTCGATACCTTTTAGTACTTCCAGATCACCATAGTTCTTTTTTAAACCTCTAATTTTAATCATTTGGTTGTCCGATACCTCCGTTCTAGATAAGCTACCAGACGAGAAATGGTTAAAGTCATAATCAGATAAATAATTGCTACCGCTGCCCAAATCTCCATAGATGCGTAAGTTCTGGCAATAATAAGTTGACCCCTTCTGGTTAATTCTTCGAAGCCGATAACAGAAACCAAAGAAGAATCTTTTAACATCGCAATAAACTCATTGCCTAGAGGCGGAATAATACGTTTAAAGGCTTGCGGCATTACAATATACCGCATCGTCTGACCCCAGCTAAGTCCTAGACTGCGACCAGCTTCCATTTGCCCTTTGTCAATAGACTGGATACCAGCGCGAATGATTTCTGCTACATAAGCACCACTATTAATGGAGCAAGCTGCTATAGCCGCCAGAAAAGGGTCAACCCTAGACCCAATAACGGCAGGCAAGGCAAAATAGACCAAGAAAATCTGCACCAATAGTGGCGTTCCTCTGATAAAATCCACGTAAACAGCAGCTGCATATCTTATCAAACGCAGTTTAGCCAAACGTGCCACGCCCACAAAAATACCGATGCAAAAGCCGAAGAAAACGCTCAAGGCAGTTATTTCAACGGTTATGCCAGCTCCTGTGAGCAAAAGCGGTATAGAATTATTAATTAACTCCCAATCAAAATCCACTATAGAACCTCTTTAAACTATAATTTTATTTCTTTGGTGCTTCGCCAAACCATTTCTTATATAGTTTGTCATATTCACCGTTCTTTTGTAATTCTGCCAAGGCCTTGTCTAATTTCGCAGCTAGGTCTTTGTTATCCTTGCTTACTGCAAAACCATATTCTTCAGCATCAAGAGTAGCACCGACAATTTTGGCATACTCACTGCCGCCTTGTTTTAAGAACCATTGTGCTACAGGCAAATCAAGAATAATGGCATCAATGCCCTTGTTTTTTAATTCCAAAGCAGCATCACTATTAACATTAAAGTTCTTTACTTGAGCCCCAGGTACCTTAGTTGCTTGCATAGCACCGGTAGTACCAATTTGAGCACCAATTCTCTTATTCTTCAAATCTTCAATGCCCTTAATGGCATTGTTGTCTTTGTTAACCAAAACAACCAAGCCTGAAGTATAATATCCTTTAGTAAAAGTAACTTTCTTGGCTCTCTCTTCAGAAATAGTCATACCCGAAGCAATAACATCAATGTTCTTTGTTCCTAATGCCGGAATCAAAGCATCAAAACCCATATTGTTAATGGTGCATTTGGCAAAGCCTGCTTGCTTAGCAATAGCACGGATTAAATCCATATCAAAACCGGCATAATCCTTAGTTTTCTCATCTTGGAATTCGAAAGGAGCAAAGCCCGGCTCCGTACCAACAATCAATTCCTTCTTCGTTTCAGCCTTAGCAGGAGCAGCTTTCTTGTCCCCGCCACCGCAACCAGTCAGTACACCCAACATCATTACCGCCATCAAAGCACATAAAAATTTTCTCATTACTCTTCCTCCTCAGTACTTTCTGTAACAAATTGAACAAAACAACTCAGCTGACCTGGTTTTCGCCCCCACACTCGCCTGCTGGAAGGTTCGCTCTTAAGCCTTAGCTCCCCACTACTACCTCTCTCGCTTTTGCGGCAGGTCTTACTTCTAAGCTGCACCGTGCTCACAGTTAATTTAACTGCTTACGTGGATCGTTTTGCCTGCAACTGGCATCGACTTGCAACCACAGACCTAAGTTGTTTGCTTCAATAAATTATATATGCATTAATTATATTTAGCAACTTTAAATTTTGTAACGGGAACAAATCAATCTATTATTTTTTTTACTTACTTTATTTTTTTCTACACACAGCACTAACAATTTATAGTATAATCATAGGACACACTCGAACGGATTTAGGTTAGCAAGGTGAAATCGTATGCTTACAATACCCCAGTTTTTAGACTTTCCAACTGATAAAGAAACCCTCGGGATCATTGATTTCTTTTTGGAAATGTTAGATAAAAAAAATAACGCACTTTACTTACATAGTCAGCAAGTAGCAAACTACTCTGTCAGTACAGCAGCTAAGATGGGCTTGCCTTTCAATGAAGTTGCTTGCATCAAGACAGCCGCTCTGCTCCACGATATTGGGCATCTAGCTGTTCCCAACCTGATTTTGGACAAATACCCTTACCTGAGCACCAGAGAATTTTCCACCTACAAGAATCACGCCCTGGCCGGCTCCAGTATGTTAGAGAACATTCCTGAATTCAGCCATATCATGAAAATTATTCTGCATCATCACGAGAATTGGGATGGGACTGGTTACCCCAAGCGGTTGAAAGGTGTTAACATCCCCTTAGGCTCCAGAATAATCGCCGTAGCCAATTACTATGATAGGACGATTAATCCCTGTTGGAAGAATTGGCAAAAATCGCACACAGCTGCGGTTAAAGAGTTGCACAATCTGGCTGGCATTCATTTTGACCCAGAAGTAGTCGATGCCTTTCTCAAAGCTCTAACTACCGCCAAGAAATAAGTTTATTGCAATCATAAGCAAAAGCACTGCAACGAGTTAACCTCGCTCAGTGCTTTTTGTGTTATTGGTTACCCCAGCATTACCGGCAAAAGCCAGAGCATATACTGCCGCTGCTCCCGCCTGCTTGAGGACTCGTCCTGCTTCGTCCATAGTAGCCCCCGTTGTAAATATATCATCCACCAGTAAAATAACTTTGCCCCTCACGTTACGTTTGACGTGCAAACTATGTTGCACATTATGCCGACGGGCAAGCTTATTAAGCCCATATTGAGGCAAGCTATCTCTATTTCGCGCCAAAGCAGGATACCATATTAATTCTTCCTGGCTTGTCCACTTGCAAAAAATTTCACTAGGTATATCATACCCGCGCTGCTTATAGCGCTGCGGTGCGGTAGGAATTGGCACAACAAATATTGCCTGGCACAGCTCCCATGTATCTCTGAGTTGGGCTACGATACCTTGACCTTGTATCTCACCTGCTATTTGCTCTAAATAGGAGCGTCTATGATGATACTTAAGACCATGCAAAGCTTTTTTCACGCCATCTTCATAGCGAAAAAGAATGTAGATGCCATCTAAATGCAAACACTCTCTACTACCTGCATTAAGAAAAAGCTGTGCTAACAGCGATTCCCTGCATGGTAGGCAGAGTAGAGCACTTGGAGCAATAGTTGTATGACAACTCAAACACCTCGTAGGATAAAAAATCTCTCGGAGCACCTTACCTAAAGCAAACATCAGTCAACCTCATTTTCTTGATATTGCTTTACTCAAACCCCCACGTTTCTTGTAAACGCTCTGCCAAAAGAGAATACCTTTTCCGCGTTCTATCATTGTGTACGGCAATACTCAACGCTTGATAGTTACCAGTCAGAATAACTCTTTTTTTTGCTCTTGTTACCCCAGTATAGAGCAAATTACGTTGTAAGAGCACATAATGACTCTTGACCAAGGGCATAATAATTGTATCATATTCACTGCCTTGAGATTTGAGCACGCTCATGGCATAAGCCAGTTGCAGCTCTTCCAATTCGCCTACATCGTAGGATACATCTTCTCCCTCCGGCCTGTCAGGAAAAGAGGCTACCAAAGTTTTACCAAAAATAGCTTTGATGAGGCCCAAATCGCCATTAAAAACATCTTTATCGTAATTATTACGAATCTGCATAATCTTGTCCCCCACACGCAAGCTAGTGCCGCCACTGACAATTTCGCCTTTGCCCTCTTGCGGAGGGTTCATCCGCGCTTGCAAGAGCTTATTCAGATTACGCACGCCACAGGGATTTTTGTGCATAGGCGTCAGCACTTGTACCTGTTGCCATCGCTGCCCGCGAGCTAGCTGAGCATAGGTATCCACTACAAAAGCAGCCGTAGTTTCCTCACTATCTTGTGGCACAAAAACGAATTCTCCGCTCTGCTCACAGTTAGGCTCCAGCCCACGATTAATTCTATGAGCATTGGTGACAATAGAACTTTGCTCTCTTTGGCGGAAAATATTTTCTAGCCGCACCACTGGCATCACCTTGCTACGAATAATATCTTGCAAGACTGAGCCAGGCCCCACCGAAGGTAGTTGATCTACATCACCAACCAGTATTAAGCGACAGCCAATGGGTATAGCTTGTAACAAATAATGCATTAAGGAAATATCCAACATAGAAGCTTCGTCCACAATAACTGCATCCGCTTCTAGCGGCGTATCTCCATTGCGACCAAAAAAACCTTTCCCACCGTTGGGGGTATATTCCAAAAGTCGATGCACCGTCGCCGCCGCGGCTCCCGCTGACTCAGTTAGTCTTCTCGCCGCCCGTCCTGTAGGCGCTGCGAGCAATATCTTGCATCCTGCCGCTTCCAAAACTGACAAAATACCTTTAACAACGGTAGTTTTACCTGTACCTGGCCCACCTGTCAGAACAAAAACACCTTGCTCCGCCGATGTTTTGATAGCCTGCACTTGTTCCTCTGCCAACTCAATATCTTCTTGCCGCTCCCAAGTACGAATAATATTCTGGTAATCCACCTGCCACAGCTTGTTAACCCTATCTCTCAGATAGAGTAGGCGGTGTGCAACACTCGTCTCCGCTTGGTAAATATATTCCGGATAAACCAGTCTCTGGTCACCCATCTCTTCCGTGCGCAGCAAATCTTCTTGAATTAACTTATCAAAAGTACGTCGTACTTCCATATAATCTATTTGCAGGGCATCAGCTGTGAGCTCCAGCAGACTCTCCTCCGGGACGCAGGTATGTCCCTGCGTCACAGCTTGAGTCAAAGCATAGCTCAAGCCCGCTCTGATTCTTTCTTCATCGTTGAGCTCTATGCCCAGACTACGAGCAATCTTATCGGCGGTCTTAAAGCCTATGCCTTCTACCTCCGTAGCCAAGCAATAAGGATTATTTTCTATTCTTGTAATAGCAGTACCGCCATAGAGGGCCTGTAATCTAGGTGCATAATTGCCACTAAGTCCATGTTCTTCCAAAAAAATCATTAGCTCTCGCAAGTCACTAACGGCAGCATACGACTCCATAATGTCCTGAGCTTTTTTCTTACCGATACCAGACACCTCTCGCAAACGCTCCGGTTGAGAGTTGAACACGTTCAAAGTTTCTGTGCCAAACCGCTCGACAATCCTAGCTGCCATAGCTGGTCCCACGCCCTTGAGGACACCACTAGCCAAAAACTTCTCCATGCCGGAAATAGTGGTCGGCGTCACACTACGGCAAATTGCTGCCTGAAACTGCTCCCCAAACCTAGGGTGA
>JAQUUF010000184.1 GCA_028693975.1 Acidaminococcaceae bacterium | reverse complement strand
GGAACAAGCTACTGTTAATGTCGCTACCGGCGAGAATGCTCGTCTGACGGTAGTGGGCCGGCATGACCCCTGCATTGTACCGCGGGCGGTGCCGGTTATTGAGGCAGTTACGGCTTGGACAGTGCTGGATTGTATTCTGATGAACGGAGAGTGCTAGCTGCGTATTATGAATAAACTGGACTTAGATGCTATCAGAACAAGAATAAATACTATTGATGCCCAGCTTGCCCAGCTCTTTGAGGAGCGGATGCAAGTAGTGGCCCAAGTGGCGGCTTACAAGAAGGAACATAATTTGCCCGTGCGCGATAGCAAGAGAGAGCAAGAGGTGCTGGAGCAGGCAGGTGATAGAATACAGGATACTGCCTTGCGCGTGGCGTGGCAAAGAATCATGCGGCAGATTATTGAGACAGCGGTGGCCAACGAGCATAGCTTAATGAGCGCAGAAGAAACACAAAACAAGGCGGCACAAGCTACCCAAGCAGCTCCTCAGACGGGGGTCGTGGCCTATCAGGGGGTGCCGGGAGCCTATTCGCATTTAGCGCTAGAGCAGCATTTTGGCTCACAGCAACAGTGTGTGGCCTATGCTGTTTTTGAAGATGTGGTACGTGCTGTCAAAGACGGTGCTGTCAGCTACGGTGTGTTGCCGATAGAGAATTCTTCTACCGGTGGTATTACGGAGGTCTATGATTTGGTGCGTCGCTATGATGTAAGCATCGTCGGCGAGGAAATTGTCAAAGTAGAGCATAACCTCTTAGCTTACCCCGGGACCAAACTAGAGGAAGTACGCGAAGTATATTCACATCCTCAAGGCTTTGCACAGTGTCGCAGCTTCTTCAAAAAGTATCCGTTGATGAAACAAATACCGTATTTTAATACGGCTAAAGGCGCAGAATATGTGGCGGAGCACCATACCAACTATATGGCAGCTGTTGCTGGACGGCAAGCCGCAGAGCGGTATGGCCTAGCTATCTTAGCAGCACATATTAATAGTAATGCTAATAATTACACGCGTTTTATTATCATTGGCAGTCAGGCAGAGTTTGATGCGGCGGCAGATAAGATTACTCTGGTGGTGTCGTTGCGACACGAGCCGGGCTCTCTATACAAACTGTTAGGTTATTTTGAAGAAGAGGGCTTGAATTTGACCAATATCGAATCACGTCCGTTGGAAGGACGCTCGTGGGAATATTTCTTTCATCTCGATGTGAAAGGTAATTTGCAAGACGCCTTGGTGCAAAAGGCTCTACGCCAAGTAGAGGACAATACTATTGAATGTAAGATTTTGGGCAATTATAGGAGTGCACAATGAAACGTTTGGGACTCATAGGTGAGCATTTGGGGCATAGTTTATCCCCACAAATTCATAGTTTGCTTTTAAAGTATTTGGGTATTGAGGGCAGTTACGAGTTGCTAGAGGTAGCACCTAACAAGCTACAGGATTTGGTAGAGTCTTTGCCGGGCCGTTATGCTGGCGTGAATGTGACCATTCCTTATAAGGTAGCGGCGATGAAATTTCTGGCGGAGATTGCTCCGGAGGCGCTGAGCATAGGTGCCGTCAATACTATCAGCTGCCGTCAGGGCTTGCTCTGTGGCGCCAACACAGACTATTTTGGGTTTGGACGTATGTTGGAGCATAATGACATAGTTCTCAAGGGACAGCGAGTAACTGTGCTAGGCACAGGCGGTGCGGCTAGAGCTGTCTTGCAATATGTACAGGATTCAGGGGCGTCAGAGTTGACTATCATATCGCGGCACCCTCAGGAGGCAGCGCAAAGTTTGGAGCAATTTGCCCGTGAAGCACAGGTGCGTTTTATGGATTACCACCAGATAGAGCAGCAAGCCTCAGGAGATGTTTTGGTTAATGCCACGCCAATAGGGATGTATCCCAAGGTGGAGGCAGCTCCGGTGACGCAGGCTAGCGTCAAGAATTACCGGGCAGTGGTGGATTTGATTTACAATCCGGCTCAGACGCTTTTGTTGCGCTATGCTCAGGAGGCTGGACTCAAAACTTGCAATGGACTGTATATGCTGGTGGCACAGGCGGTGGCTGCCGAAGAAATTTGGCTAGAGCAAAAACTGGATAATCAAATTATTGCCACTGTGGCAGAAGAACTTGCGAGGACGCTATGAATATCATCTTAATTGGCATGCCCGGCTGTGGCAAGACTATGGTGGGGACAGCATTGGCCCAACAATTGCAGAGAGAATTCTACGATGCCGATATAGTCCTGGAAGAGCGAGAAGGCAAGACTATCCCAGAGCTCTTTGCCATTAGTGAAGAGGCCTTTCGTCAAGCAGAGACACGGACGCTGCGCTATCTAGCGACCAAAGAAAATGCTATTATTGCTACAGGCGGCGGCGCAGTGACGCGACCTATTAATATGACGCTGCTGGGGGCTACGGGCAAGAGCTTCTATCTTAATCGCGAGCTGGCAGATATTATCGCCGATGTGGATACTACGACTAGACCGCTACTCCAAGAGGGGAAGCAGAAAATGTATCGCCTATATGAAGAACGCAAACAGCTCTATGAGCACTATGCTGATTATCAAGTGGGGCAAAACGGAGATTTTGGGAGTATTGTGCCAGAGATTATAGCTATCTTGGAGGAGGAGAAATTATGAAATTCTTAGTGCTTAACGGACCTAATATTAATCTCTTAGGAGTGCGGGAGAAGACTATCTACGGGCAAGAAGATGTTGTGTCTTTGTGCCAGTATATCCAGCAAACGGCGCATGAGCTTTAAGTGGAACTTGACATTCAGCAGAGCAATAGCGAAGGAGAATTAGTTACCTACATTCAAGAAGCTCTG
>JAQUUF010000016.1 GCA_028693975.1 Acidaminococcaceae bacterium | reverse complement strand
ATTATGGCCTCCTTAGCTCAGCAAGAAAGTCAGTCCCTCTCTCAAAATGTAAAGCTTGGAATTCAATATCGCTACCAACAAGGCAAGGTAAAAATTAACTGCAATCATTTTCTTGGCTATACTAAAGGGCCTGACGGCAACCTTGTTATTGTTCCTGAAGAAGCTGAGATCATAAAACGCATCTATAGAGAATACCTAGAAGGCTATAGCATGGATAAAATTGCTGCGGGTCTTGAAGCAGATGGCCTAGAAACTGGTGGCCATAAAACAAAATGGCATACCAGCAGTATTAACAAAATACTCCGTAACGAAAAATATATGGGCGATGCTCTACTCCAAAAAACCTACACCATAGATTTTCTCACCAAAAAGCGCATAAAAAATAATGGCATAGTGCCTCAATACTATGTTGAGGATAACCACCCTGCCATTATTCCAAAAAAATATTATTTACTTGTCCAAAAAGAGCTAGTAAAAAGACGAGTTGTTCATACCAGTTCTAATGGTAAAAAGAGAAACTTTAGTTCTAACCACGTCTTTGCTAACATAGTATATTGCGGTAATTGCGGAGAAATATTTAGGCGTATCCACTGGAACAACAGAGGCTGCAAATCCATTGTCTGGCGCTGCCTTAGTCGCCTAGAACCTACCAGTGCAATAGAGCCTTGCGTGGCAAGAACCGTAAATGAGCTTACGCTTATGGATGTGGTGCTAAAAGCCATAAATAATACCTGCACTAATCCTGAGCCCTTTATAGCTACCTTACAAAAGAATATTGCTGATGCAGTGAAGCTATCCGACAGTGCCTCCACCGAAGCAATAGATGTGAAATTAGAAGCCTTGCAAAAAGAACTCATCAAAAAGGCTACCGGCAAAGAGGACTATAACAAAATAGCAGACGAGATATTTCGTCTTCGCGAACTACGCAACGCATCTACTATGGCTGGTGTTACTAGGGATGAGCAAATAAAGCGCATCAACGACCTGCAGGATTTCATCAAAGAACAAAAAGTAGAAGTGTCTGAGTTCGATGAAGCTCTTGTCCGTAGGCTCATAGAAAAGATTATGGTCTTTGATGACTACTTCGAGGTAGAATTCAAATCCGGCGTAAAAGTAAATATTAAGGGATAAAAGAAGCTAGCCTTGGAGGAATTGATGATGTCCTCTAAGGCTAGCTATATATCTGCCTACGTGAAAATAAAATTTAAAGATAAAAACCAATAGACGGTAAAACTAATACTATCAGAAATTACGCAATCTTTCTTTTAGTTTTTCATTAACCTCTACTTTTTTTAATTTTTGTAAGGCTGATTTCACTTCTACTGATATCTCCAGCTTTTTATCTCGCCAATTTTCTATTACATTCAAAGCACTATTTCTATTTTGAGTACTTAAAGAATTTAAAGCACATATAAGTAATTTTTCACCTAGCCCTGGTCTGTCAAACAATTGTGATAATATTGAACTTAAATTCAAAATATCTGTACTTAACTCATGTCCGAAACCAATTATATCTTCTGGTCCTGTCGCAATCTTATCCAAGGGCAGTATCTGAGTATATAAATCTATAACTTTATTATTATTATCTGTATCATCGTTTAAAACTAGTTCCAGTAAATTTATATGTTTTAATGGGTCCTTTTTTATGCATTTAAGAGCCGCTTCATAATAGTTCATTTGCATGTTTTTTGCTAAATAAAATCCGTCTCCTTCCTCCAAAGCCTTTTCAATTGTTTTCTTGCACTGTACCGTCACCAATAAAGCACCACATAACTGTTTTAAATGATATTGCTTCGGGTTATCATTCAGTCCATGTATATATTCAAGAATGTTATAAATTATTTCGTAATCACGGATATCGTTTTTTTGTTCTGCTGCTCTTAGCAGATACTGCTCAATCACATCATCTTTATTATCCAATGCAGATATACCAGCAACTGGACCTTCAGTAAGAAGATTAGATATAAGCTTGCCTAAATTTTTATATGTTTTATTAGTAATGTTTTTATCTTTTACTAATTCTGCAATATTAATTTTATTTGCAATTTCTAAAGCAGAATATTCATCTAAAATCTCGTTATTTTGCCCCTCATCCAGAAGCCATTTTTTTATTGCTTCTGTTTCCGGTTCAAGGCGTGCAATAGCAAAAACTCTTCCCCAGCCTCTTACTTTTTGAGCCATTTCAAATATTAATTCATTCTTATCTGGCCATGAATTAATAGCAAAAATACAGAATAGCGTAAACTCATTACAAAGAGCCAAATTTTTAATAGCAATACGACATTCTTCCATATCACTTAAATCAAAAAGCTCTAAAAGCGATAAGGAAAACTTTATTGCTTCGATGTTCCTGGATAGAGAAAGCATATGGAAAGAAAAATTCGCTATATTACTAGCATTAAGTTCTTTACTATTATCATATATCCACTTTTGTACATCATCTATAATTGAAAGAGTATCTACAGATTGCATATCACAAAAATAAACATCTAAAAGATTTTGCGCTTCCTCAAATTTTTTATTAGATATAAGATGTAATACTTCAAACAGAGGTTTTGCATCTTGCTCATTAGTAGCACAATGATACATCATGCCCCCATCTGAAAATCCATCAACAAATTTAATTTCTGATTTAGCTCTATTTTTTTCATACTCGATATTTACACAAAATTCAGATGCTAACATTCCATCGTCTTGTATATTTTCCAAAATATAATCCATAATACTTAAAGATGCTTTTTGGTCAATGCCCATTCTATAGCCACCTCCTAAATAAATACTACCTATTTACTGTTATCAAACCAATCAGATTATTCAACCTTTAAAAGCTTTCCACATCTATCTCGGCAACTCCAAAACACTGTTATCTATCGTGGCAACTCTACTGTGCGACTTTTTTGGCATTTTTCTAGTGGATATGTTACCTTGCACCTGTTCATGAGCAAATTATCGCAAAATAAATTTTTCGTCAAAATCACAGAACCGCACTAGGAGCCACGTCCCAAGGACAGCATTCTAAATTCTTGACATCAATACTACCGTCTCGACGTGGTGGGTATGTGGGAACATATCAACTGGTTGAACTTTTTTTATCTCATAGCCTCGTTGGCAAAGGATAGCCGCATCACGCGCTAAGGATGCTGGATTGCAGGATACATAGACCACTTTCTTGGGCTTAACTGCCGCAATTGCAGTCAGCACCTTCTCTTCACAGCCTGCACGAGGTGGGTCTAATACGATGACATCAGGCTTAACTCCGTCCTGAACTAGTCGTGGTAATTCTTGTGCTGCGTCACCACAGATGAACTGTGCATTTCCGACTTTGTTATTACGAGCATTACGAATAGCATCTTTAATAGCTTCCGGCACTATTTCTATCCCTAGAGCAAACTTAGCCTTTTGTGCTAAGAAAAGCGTAATAGTACCTGTACCACAATAAACGTCGATAACATTCTCTTTTCCCGTCAAACCAGCATAGCTCAAAGCTGTATTATATAAGCGTTCAGCTTGCTCTGTGTTAACTTGGAAGAAAGACTGTGGAGAAATATTAAAAGCAAATTGCCCTAATTTATCCTTAATAAAACCTGGTCCATAGATAGTCTTGCTCTTAGGACCCATAATTACATTAGTGTGTCTGGTATTTACATTCTGCACCAAGGTAGTAAAGCCTGGCAACTCTTGCTTCAGCAGGCTTACTAATTCCTTCAGACGCGGCACTTGCAGCTCATTGGTAATCAGCACCACCATCACTTCGCCAGTGGCAACACCCACACGCCCCATGATATGCCGAATTAACCCGGTGCGCTCATCTTCTTGCAATGCTGTAATATGAAACTTAGTCATCCACTGCCGCACCAGAGCAGCTATTTTATTATTAGCTTCTTTTTGAATATAGCATTCTTCTACATTAATAACCCGATGAGTCGCCTGAGCATAACAGCCAATATCTAATACGCCCTTTTTACCTCCGGCTACCGGTACCTGCATCTTATTACGATAATGCCAAGGATGCACAGCTCCCAAAGTCGGCTCTACTTTGATACCTCTAAAATGACCAATACGCTCTAGGGCATCCGTTACTTGTTGTTTTTTGACTGCCAATTGCCCTGCGTAGGACAAATGCTGTAACTGGCAACCGCCACATTGCTTATAAACGGGGCATTGTGGTGCTACTCTTTGCTCAGATTTTTCTATGACTTTAACTAGGCTTCCTACGCCGTAGTTCTTTTTTATTTGTCTAATCTGTAGCAATACTTGCTCGCCCGGCAAAGCGCCGGGAACAAAGAAAGTAAACCCCTCTGCCTTGCCCACTCCTTCACCATTACTGCCTAAACCATCAATATGCAATTCTAAGGTATCTTTTACTTTATAATTTAATTTTTTATTCATAATACTTCTATTATAACCTATTTCGCACAAATAAAATACCCAGGCCTGAGAGCTTATTCTCTCCAGCCTGGGCAATACGTCTCTTTTTAAATTAGAATGCTTCGTTGAAAAGCATGAAGTAAGCCTTGGGGTGGTCGCAAACCGGGCATTTATCAGGAGCTGCTGCGCCAACGAAAATATGACCGCAATTAGAGCAAATCCAAACCTTCTTCTCATCTTTTTGGAATACTTTACCGCTTTCAACTTCTGCCAAAAGGGTACGATATCTTTCTTCATGACGTTTTTCAATCTTAGCTACTTCTTCGAACAAGAAAGCTAATTTGTCAAAGCCTTCTTCTTTAGCAGTTTTAGCAAAACCATCATACATATCAGTCCACTCGTAATGCTCGCCTTCAGCTGCATCTTTCAAGTTAACTGCTGTAGCGGGAACTGCGCCATCATGCAATGCTTTGAACCATAATTTAGCATGTTCTTTTTCGTTGCCGGAAGTCTCTTCAAATACATCAGCGATTTGATTGTAGCCTTCTTTTTTTGCTGCGCTTGCATAATAACCATATTTTACACGTGCTTGAGACTCTCCTGCAAATGCTGTTGCCAAATTCTGTTCTGTCTTAGATCCTTTTAAAGTTGCCATTGAACATTCCTCCATTTGTTTAAATAGTAATATTTAAAACTGTTCCTCACAGTTTTAGCTTGGTTAATGCTTCTCTTCTGTCATTTTCTTTTGACAAATAGGACAAATACCATTAAAAATTATGTTATTCGCCTTGATATCATAACCGGTAAGCGCGGCAATATTCATCTTAACTTCTTGCACGTAATCATCGGTCAAATCGTGAAAAGCCCCGCATTTGATGCAATGAACATGACTGTGCTCAGTCATAATACAATCATAGCGGTCAGCTCCTTCTGGCATCGCAATGCGCCTTAATTCGCCTGTTTCTACCAAAGAATTGAGGTTGCGATAAACAGTCCCCTTACTAATATCCGGGTATTTACCTGTAATACTCACATAAACCTCTTCTGCTGTAGGATGATCATGCAAAGAACATACGGAAGAAATAACTAATTGTCGCTGTATTGTATTTCTTTTAGCCATATCCTCACACCCTTTTAGATAATCATTCTTATTTAGTATAATAGCCTAAAAAGGTGTCTTAGTCAAGATATTTTATTATTTTTTCTTCTTCTGCCCTTCCCAAAACAAACGAATAGGAAGATACGAGCCTCCCGGAGAAGACAGCATCAGTTTGTCCTTAGAACGTCCTACAACAGTCACCAGAGGCAGCGAAATATCTTTACCAAACTCTCCTACCGACAATTGTTGAGCAGGAATCTTAATTAATTTATGGGTGCTTTTATCTTGCCAGAGAACCGCTCCGGCATAGGGCCCGCCCCAAGGATTAAAGTGAACGACAGTATTGTCATCTCCTTTGGTAGCAAAATCGAGTGTGTAGATTACGCCATAATTGCCGTAGTTTGTAACAGGCTTGCCAGTCGTGGCATCAATTCCCTTGATATACTTATCCAGCTTATTATCAGCCAAGGTCAAGCCCCAAACGCCGTCATCTTCATTATCATAGCTATCATCTAATTCTATACCACAGTCTGCCGCAAAGAAGGTACCACGTAATACATATTCTCCCTTATCGGCCGGCAAGACTTCATAGACATCTACAGCAGCATCAAAATCGGACTCTAGGGGAATCATCATAAAAGAAACCTCTACGGGGTGACTAAAACTCAAATCTACCATACCAGTTATTATTTCCTGAGGATGAATTACTTTGCCAGTCTTTGCAGTTAATAGCTCGTACTTTTGACCCGGCGTCAACGTAAATGAGGTCGGCTTGAGGCTGGAAAAATAATCAATCTGCACCTCCTTACCTGCTCGTAGCCAATTTTTATCAGGCTTGGATATACCTTTACGCCCAACGTTAACTTCTACTCTCCGAATTCCTGTGTTACGCAAAACAACAGCCAAGCGCTTAGCACTCTTAGTATCATTAACATGATGGAAGAAGAGACGAGTCGGCCCTTGCACTTTGTCTCTATACATAACGCCGCACTCACGAATCATCTCAGGGCTGTCAGAGAAAAGGAGAGTTGGCCCACTCATCGTTTTATTAATCTTTACTTGCTCATAGGCAGGTAACTTCCCCTGCCATGGCGTGGCGGTGGCCCAAGCCTGCCCACCACCAAAGATACTACTTACTGTTAAAATACAAGCTAAATATTTAATGGACTTAATCAACAAACAACCTCCAATATAATTTACTGTATTTATTTTTTACTATTAGCATAATCTTCCATAAACTTCGCCAGCCCCGCATCTGTCAACGGGTGATGCAGCATCTCTTTTAATACTTTGGTTGGAATGGTCGCTATTTGTGCCCCTGCCAGCATTACTGCATTCACATGGTCCAAATGACGAATACTGGCGGCAATTACTTCTGTGGCAATACCATAGTTGCGGAACACCTTAACGATATCTGCCACAAGGCCAACTCCATCCTCTCCTATATCGTCAAGCCTTCCCACGAAGGGGCTTACATAGGCAGCTCCTGCTCTAGCGGCTAGCATTGCTTGTGCTAGGCTAAAAACTAGCGTGACATTAACTTTGATATCATCTCCATTGAGAATTCTTACCGCTTTGAGGCCTTCAGGAATACAGGGTATCTTGACCACTACATTATCAGCAATCTTAGCCAATTTGCGAGCTTCCTTGACCATCCCGGCACAATCTTGACTGATAACTTCCGCGCTAACAGGACCTGGCACCAAGTGACAAATCTCTGGAATGACTTCTGCCTGAGTCCTGCCGCTCTTGGCAATAAGAGATGGATTAGTAGTAACACCATAGACTATACCCAAATGAGACATTTCTTCTATTTCGGCAACATCTGCCGTATCCATAAATATTTTCATGCTCTCCACTCCTTGTCCGAATAATTATCACCATTATTATAACACATTCATAGTTTTTAAGCTTTTCATCTAGTGCAAATTATGGTAAAGTTAAGGAAGTCTTAGTGAGAGGATGATAAAAATGAGAAAAGTTTTTTTAATATTAATGGCTTGTTTATGTTTTATGAGTTCCGCCTTTGCGGCTTCTACGACAGAAGTGGCTCGCTTTAGTGCAGCTGATCTTAACGGCAATATTATCAGCAACAGTATTTTTGGCCGTGCCAATCTTACTATGCTTACTGTGTGGACTACCGACGGTAACCCTTGCTTGGAGCAATTGCCTGTTCTGGAGGCATTATCTCAAGAATATAAGGCCATAGGCTTGCAGGTCGTCGGAATTATTGCAGATACAGCTGATCACAACGGCTCTCCTTCAACAGCAGCAATGATGACTGCCAAAGACTTGGTACGCCAACACAAACTATCCTTTACCAATATAATTCCTTCCAGTTCTTTGAATGCCGGCCTTTTGAGCAAAGTTTACACTGTCCCCAGCACTTACTTCATTAATAAGAATGGTGAGATTCTAGGTTCTCTCTACCTAGGCGGCAAAGAAAAAATGGAATGGCAGAAAATAATCGAAGGTTATCTAATCAAATAGTAGTGTGAAATATTCAACCCGGTCAACAATGTTGACCGGGTTTTGTGTTTAAACATGAGCAAAATCTAATATTTTGTTGGTTTTTACTTTACTGGATAATACATCACCCGTTTGGGCATCCACTTTGAATTCATAGTTAGCATTATCTTTAGAGCACTTGACCTTATAGACATATCTGGTAGCACGTTGCTCGCTCATCTGCGCCGGCTCTTGTGGCGCCGCCGGGGCTTGCTCCGCTGGCGGAAGTTGCTCTTGCTCCTGCGGTGCTCTCGGAGTTGCCGAGGTCACAGGAGGTTGCTTTTCTGTTTTGGGAACAAGAGTACTATAGGCGACCGTCTTACGTTGCTTAGTGCTATATTTATAGGCTCTGTCTCTATGGTCTCTATCATCATGTTCGTCATCATCGTCTAAGTGTTTCTCTTGTAAGCTTACAAGGTTATAGGTAATGCTATCATCCGTAGTCCCCAAAATAACTGCTATTTTGTTCTTAATGCTCTCTGGACTTAGCAGTTGCTCGTTATTTTGCGCCGCTACATTCAAGAGCAGTGCTGTCTGCGCTGCCTGGGCCCGTACTTTGTCGGTAGCCTTCTTTTGATGGAAGAAGTAACCACCTCCTGCACCCACAAAAGCAACTACCACTAGAGCAGCTAGTCCTCTCTGCAAATTCTTTTTGTTAAATACCTGACCCGCACCAATCTTTAGCTTCTCAAGATTATCTTTGTTTAACATATAAATTCCTCCTCATATTTTGTTTATGACTTAACTATACAAGAAGAAGATTAAAACAAGATTAATTTACTCCTATTTTTTAAATTTCTAGGAAAAATGTTGTTCCCTTCCCTACAGAAGAAGTAGCGTATGCCCTACCCTTATGCAAACCTGCTATAGTTTCTACTAAAGCAAGTCCTAAGCCCAAACCCTGGTTACCTTCTTTATTGCGAGAAGCATCAGTCTGGTAAAACCTTTGCCAAATCTTAGTCAAATCTGCTGGGGCAATACCGGCTCCATCATCTTGGACAGCCAAAATAGTATGTCCTTGTTTAGAGCACAAAGAAACTCTAACAGTCGTTGCCGTAAATTTCACTGCATTATCCAAATAGTTACTCACTACTCGTCTCAAAAGGTTCTCCTGCCCCCAAACTGTTATTTCTTCATCAATCTTGGTCTCCAGCCGCAAACCTCGTTCCTCAAGAAGCTGCTGATAATCTTCTACTACTTCTTGTACTAAGCTAGAATAATTCACCTCCGACAATTTGACACTGCCACCCTTGTTGAGGCGCGATAATTCTAGCAACTGATTAATCAGAACTGACATATTTTGGGTTTGCGCAAAAATAATAGCAAAACTCTCTTGAGCCTCTTCTACTGTCTTAATATATTTCTTGCCGTATTCACTCTCAGACATTACGACAGCAACCGGGGTACGCAGTTCATGTGAGACATCTGCTGAAAACTGTTTTTCGCGTTCTACCGACGCCTCTACTTCTGCTAGCATTTCGTTAAATGCCTCTGCCATTTTATGGATTTCATCCTCTCCCGGACTGAGTTCCACTCTGCGTGTCAAATCACTGGTAGCGCTTATTTCTTTGGCTGTGGCACTAATACTGGCTACTGGTTGAAAGGCTCGCTTTACTATCTTATAGCCACCGATACTTGCCAAAACAATAAATATGGGCATAGCCAGAAGCAAAGCTACCAAAGAAAGTACCGAGCGATTCATAATAGGGTCTATAGCTATGGCGCCTCTGACCCAGACACTAGCTTCACCATACTTAGTGTCACGGCTGGGGACGTCATAATATCTATATTCCTTGCCATTTTGCACAACCTTTTGCGGTCCTTGTCCAAACCTAGGCTCATTATCCAGCGACAAACCCGGGGGTAAATAGCCCCTAAGCTGTTGCCCCTCTTGATATACCACAAGATAGACACCGTCATCATAACCCTTAACCTTGTGTGGCTTATGTGCTGCTTCGTCAACTTGACTTTGTAGGGTTAATTGAGCTTGGCTTATATCCATTGCTTCCATGAATCTAGAAGCAAACAATACCACCAAAGCAAAACTGAAAACCATCAGTAATGTATACCATATAGTAACTTTATAGGCAATGGGCAAAGACGAAAATTTACCCTTAATCTTTGAGAACATAGCCTACACCTCGTACCGTATGTAATAATTTGCAATTGCAATTTTTATCCAACTTTTTGCGGAGAGAATTGATATATACGTCTATCATATTAGAAGCGCCTTCATAGGAAAAGTCCCACACATGCTCTTGAATTTGCTCCCTAGTCAGCACATTACCCACATTATGCAGTAAATATTCTAAGATTTTATATTCTTTGGCCGTTAAATCTACTTCTTGTCCAGCTCTTGTTACTTTATGCTTTTTGATATCCATGAACAAATCTGCCAGAACTAAGTTATTAGTGCTTTGCTCATTACTGCGGCGCAGCAAAGAGCGAAGGCGCGCCATTAATTCTTCGAACTCAAAAGGCTTCACCAAATAATCGTCCCCACCCAAATCCAATCCTCTAACCTTATCTTGCACTGAATCTTTGGCCGTTAAAAAAAGTATTGGGGTGTTTAAGCCTGTCGCACGCAAGCGTTGTGCCAAAGTAAAACCATCCATTTGGGGCATCATAACGTCTAGGATAAGAACGTCATAGCTGGCACTCTGACAATAATTCCAAGCCTCTAAGCCATCATAAGCACAATCGACGGCATACTGTTCTATTTTCAACCTCTTGGTAATGATTTTATTAAGATTACGTTCATCCTCTGCCAAAAGAATCTTCATGAGTCCTCATCCCCTTTATCCTTATTATATAATAACCGACCAAGATTAAACAGAGATTAAAAAACGGCTACCCGTAGGTAACCGTTAGCTTAACATTATTTGTTATTGACTGTCTTAATTTCTTTTTCAAAGTAAGCCTGCATGTTCTCCGCAACCTTGCTCTTGGTCAGCGGCCCTCTAAATAGTTGCTCATCTTGGGCGTTGTAGACACAAAATCTGCACTGTAGACTAAAATTCTCGATTTTGGTATAGGCTATTTCTTGCACCTGGCAGACACTCTTGTGTTGCCTCCCCCAAAAACCGGCATAACAAAATACTACAGTATCATCAGAATAATACTCTATGCGCAAGCCTTTGGCTACGCTATTCCATTTCTTTATTAACTTAGCCTCTTGTTGTTGTGTCGTATCCATACCAACTATTATAAGCGTTACCAGCCCAACTGTCTAGCAAAAACTGCCAGTTCTAAGCGCTTTTGATATTAATTACCACTATTTCCGGCGGCGGTCCCACTCGGACCGGGACACCCCACAAACCATACCCATCGGATACTATCGCCGTCATTTGTTGAAACTTTTTAGTGCCATAGTCTAGCAAGTACATTCTTTTGGTTAATTCACGGTTAGGATAGAACTGACCGGCATGGGTATGCCCCGCCACATACAGGTCATAACCACTAGCCGCTGCCTCCGGAATATGCCGTGGCTGATGCTCCATAAAAATCTTATATTGAGTATCGTGTCCTTCCTCTGTCAGCACCATTTTAGACCTACTGTAATCATCTAATCCCGTTAGAACTATACCATTAGGCAATTCAACTGTTCTATTCTTAACAAACTCAAGACCTACTTTGTGCAAAAGTACCTGCTCCGCAGCAGAAGTTTGGCGCATAACATCATGGTTGCCGTAGACAGCATAAACGCCTTGGACCGCCTGCAAGTTTTGCAATTCCACATAACTTTCTTCTTTATCCACTGTTTCTAGACTACCATCCACTATATCCCCGCCTATAAGCACCAAATCTGGTTGAGCAGCGTTAATTCTCTCCACAAGACTCTTTGCATAGCCACGGCCAAAAAGCCCGCCTAAATGCAAATCTGATACAAATACCACGCGTTGCGGCGTCTTAACTAACTTATTTGTTGTGATATTAACTTCGCGCACAACAGGATGTACAGCATTCCAAGCGCCTCCCGCAACCACTAAAACAATAGCCGCCAGGCCTACTCGCACGAGGCCAATGTAACAAGCTGGTAGCAGCGCAAAATATAGCAAGAGCCTAAAAACTCCATAGATAATTAGTAAGAACAACGAATAATAAAAAAAGGCGAACCAATAGCCGCTAGCCCAAGCAAGTGCTCTAGTGAGAGGCAACGGCAAAAGATTAACTTTGATATTCACAAAAACAAAAATAAAGATAGGTGCTATATAGAGTAGCCAAGTAGCACGAGCTTGCAAAAAGCTAAAAGCAGAGCGATACATGAACCACTGGGCCGTAGCACCTAATAAACCTATGACTGTTAGTAAAGCAAAAAAAGATAGCACTGTTTGTTACTCCTATTTAGTTACATCATTTATCCCAATCTACTATTCTGTAGCGTCTCTTGCCCATGCCATGCCCTTCAATGCAAGACATTGTTTCTCCTTCTTCCTTGCAGATTATCTCTCCTTACTCAAGCTTACTTTACTACTTAGAGTTAACTTGAAGTCAAGCATAATATGCAACTGCGCAAAAATTATTATGCACACTCAAAACTACTTTATGTTGGCAAGTCTAGCTTTATCTTTATCTTTGCTGACAAATATCTTACCCAAAACATTGCGTAGATAAGTCCAATGGAAAAATACATGCAGCACCAACAAAACAAAGCCCAATTTCCCTGCACCTTTGTGTAGTCCTTTGATAAGTTTCCAGACGCCTACGGGCAAAGAACCGCTTAAATTTGTATACACTACTCTAGAAACAAAAGGTACCGTGGCTATAACAACAATTATACAAACAATTAACGCCAAATTAGCCGTTGTACGCAAAAGACGAGTCGTATTATATGTTCCTTTAGTCAAATTAGCGAACCACCGCCAATTCAAAAGAATATGCACAATAAAACAAGCAAAAAGCGTCAAACCAACATACTCATGCAGTGCCATGCCAAGAATCTTATATTCCAAAGTCAAAAGCCAAGTTATTGCCATCATTACATCAATGATTATTCTTAGAGTAAGCATCATACTTACCTCCTTTAGCCTTTTTATTAATTATATCATTAGTAGCAACATTTGCTTAGTGTAAAATTATAATTGGCAAAAATAAAGGGAAAAGGATCGAAACCCTCTTCCCTTATCATACAGATAGCCTTATTATTAAAGCGTCCAAACCCAATAAGGAGGCTATCGTATGATTAATACT
>JAQUUF010000183.1 GCA_028693975.1 Acidaminococcaceae bacterium | reverse complement strand
GGTATGATCCTGGCTGGGGTGGCTTCTTCTACATGAATCCTAGTTTTGCTGCACCGGAAGATTTGCAGCGGGGCTATATTGATATGCGTGGGATGGAAGTTATTTCTACCGAGAATGAATATGTAGGGGAATTTGTGGGTGACTATGCCGTCGTAGGTAATGGTAATCGTTGGGGCATGGTTAATACTCAGGGACAAACAGTCATTCCTTTTATGTATGAGCGGTTGACACCTCTAAGCAATGGCTTAGCAGCATTCCGTTTTGATGGTAAGTGGGGCTATGTGGACGATACTAATAATATGGTAATTGGTAACAAGTTCGATAGTGTAACGCCGTTCTTTGGTGAGTATGCTACTGCCGTCATGAACGGGCAAGGCGGTATTATTGACAGGGCAGGCAAATTCATTATGCCGCCTTCGTCCGAATACAAATCTCTGGGTGCTCTGCGCTATCAGCGGGCGGCGGTGAGAATAAACGGCAAATGGGGTTATGTGGACGAAACAGGTCGACTTGTCATCCCAGCGCAATACGATAAGGCCAGTATGTTCCGTTAATGCCCAAAATGTGTACAAAATGTACAAAAAATATTTACAAAAAGTATTGACAACTACCTTAAAAACTGCGATAATGTAAAAATACTACAGAAAAATGTAGTGCATGAAGTCAAAGGTAATGAACAGGACAGGGCAAAAGATGTTTTTGCAGAGAGTCGATGGTTGGTGCGAATCGACAGAATGTTTTTGCTAATCTCACCTGGGAGCCGCAGTCGCGAACCAAGAGTAGTGATTGACGCCGACGCAGCGTTAGCGCAAGTAATGAGAACAAATTAGGGTGGTACCGCGGTCAAAGTCGCCCCTATCTGCATATAAGCAGATAGGGGCGTTATTTTTTTTGCGGCGGTCCGAGCAAAGGAGGTAGGGATAATGGAGCAGGTACTTTCTATTGTAGTACGCAATCAACCGGGGGTGTTGATGCGAGTGGCAGGAATGTTTTCGCGTCGTGGGTTTAACATAGATAGTCTTGCTGTTGGGATTACGGAGAATCCTGAATTTTCACGTATGACAGTAGCTATGGAAGCAGACGAACCTACAATAGAACAGGTTTGTAAACAGTTAGCCAAACTAGTGGAAGTGGAAGCGGTCAAAGTCTTGCCGCCCAAGGCCAGCGCTAAACGCAGCATGGCACTTATTAAGGTGCAGACTAATACCAAACGCTTGGAGATCTTAAAAGTGGCTGATGTGTTCCGTGCTCACGCTATTGATGTAGGAGAAAAGTCTCTTACCTTTTTGATTACCGGTGATTTAAGTAAGCTGCAAGCCTTTGCTAAGGTTATGGAGCCCTATGGTATTTTGGAATTGGTCCAAACAGGCATCGTCGCCCTAGAAAGAGGACAGGAGCATCTATCTGTTCAGTCTTCTAGGTATCAATGGCCGCTTGGTTCAAATAAAAAGAATGTTCTATAAGCAAATAGAGAAAACAAAAGGAGCGAGTAAAAATGGTAAAAATGTATTATGAAAAGGATGCTAATTGGAGTTTATTGAAGGGTAAGACTATTGCTATAATCGGTTACGGCAGTCAAGGACATGCCCATGCCCTCAATTTGCATGATAGCGGTGCCAAAGTAATTGTAGGTTTGTACAAAGGCAGCAAATCCAAAGCCAAAGCTGAAAAAGCAGGCTTGAAGGTTATGGAGGTAGCAGAAGCAGTTAAGAAAGCTGACGTTACCATGATGCTTATTCCTGATGAGAAGCAAGCAGCTATTTACAAGACCGAAGTTGGTCCTAATCTGAAAAAAGGTAGTGCTTTGGCCTTTGCCCATGGCTTCAATATTCATTTTGGTCAAATCGTTCCGCCTGCTGATGTCGATGTATTCATGGTAGCCCCCAAAGGTCCGGGCCATTTGGTACGCAGAGTATTTGAAGAAGGCCAAGGCGTGCCGATGCTCATCGCTGTACATCAAGATGCTAGCGGCAAGGCTCATGATATGGCTTTGGCTTATGCTAAGGGCATCGGTGGTACTCGTGCCGGCGTTTTGGAAACTACTTTCAAAGATGAGACCGAGACTGACCTCTTTGGTGAGCAAGCAGTATTGTGCGGCGGCGTAACAGCTCTTATCACCGCAGGCTTCGAGACTCTGTGCGAAGCAGGCTATGCTCCGGAGAATGCTTATTTTGAATGTATGCATGAGATGAAACTTATCGTTGATTTGATGTATGAAGGCGGTATGGCTAAGATGCGTCATTCTATCAGTGATACTGCTGAATATGGTGACTATGTAACTGGCAGCCGCATCATCACCGATGATACCAAGAAAGAAATGAAACAAGTATTGAAAGAGATTCAAGACGGTACTTTTGCGAAGAAATGGTTGTTGGAGAACCAAGCTAACCGTCCTCAATTCAACGCTATGCGTCGTATGGGAGCTGAGCATCCTATTGAGAAGGTTGGAGCCGAGCTGCGCGGCATGATGTCCTGGATGCAACCTAAGAAATAAAAAGCGAAATATAAGGGAAGGTTATAGGAGGCTAGATTGTTATGGGTATGACGATGACGCAAAAAATTATGGCACAACACGCCGGCAAGGACAAAGTTAATGTAGGGGAATTGTTAGTTTCCCAGGTTGACTTGACCTTGGCTAACGATATTACTGGTCCGCCAGCCATTGATGAATTCAATAAAATAGGCAAACCTGTTTTTGATAAAGACAAGATTGCCCTAGTGCCGGACCATTTTTCGCCGTGCAAAGATATCAAATCGGCGGAGATGTGCAAAAGAATGAGAGATTTCGCGCGTGAGCACCAGATCACCAATTATTTTGAAGTGGGACAAATGGGCATTGAACATGCTCTTTTGCCGGATAAAGGACTGGCGGCTCCGGGAGAA
>JAQUUF010000015.1 GCA_028693975.1 Acidaminococcaceae bacterium | reverse complement strand
AGCTCTGACCATCCGCCAAAGGTACTCCACATACCTGACAGAAATTATGCTCATAATGGGCTATGGTCTTTTTGTAGCGTTTATCTTTGGTGATAATTTTGCGCATTTTTTGTTGCAGTGGATCATCTTGAATCTGCTGCGCCAAATTAGCTACTTGTTCTTTTTCTGCCATGTCTAAGTTTAAAATAGTAATTATGTCATTATTATCTTGCTCAGTCGCTGTCAGAGGATGATTATTATCTATTTTGGCATTATATATTCTAATTTCTTCCAGTTTAGTTATTTTTTTATCTTTTTCATTAACCGGAATAGCTGCATTTAATTTTTCCAAAAGTGTTCTTTTATTCATCAAGAGTTCATTGGCCAAGACAGAATTACTGACACCTATAAAAACAGTTTTATTCTCTATCTTTTTGAGCTGACTGTGCGCTGCTACATAAGGACCGCTCAGCTCACGCCATTTCGTTTTTAAAAAATAGAGAATATACAAATCTTTATTCTTTTTAGTTTTGAGCTCTTTGAGTAAGACCGTCAGAATATCGTTCATCTTTTATTCCTCAATTATTTTCCCCTCTAGCACTTGATAATATTGACTAGCGGGTAAATAATTCACTAGCTCTTTATCATTAACCGTTATAAAAGTCTGTACCTTATCGTTAATAAAATGCAAAATATGCTGTCGCCGCGTCTGGTCTAATTCGCTCATGACATCATCCAGCAAAAGAATAGGATATTCACCTTTGGCCTCTTTGATATATTCCAGCTCGGCCAGCTTCAAGGCCAAAGCCCCACTGCGCTGCTGACCCTGAGAACCAAAAGCTTTGAGATTCTTGTCATTAACCAAAATAGTCAAATCATCCCGATGAGGTCCTACACTGGTATATTTGCGTACTAGATCTAAGGAGCGGCGTTTTTTTAATTCTTCCAAATAAAAATCTTGCCATTGCTGCGCGGTCGCAAAATAGATATCCTGTTTAAACTCATTATTGATTTTTATACTGTAGTGCAGGGTTAAATTTTCCTTTTGCCCGGTTATCTCTTGATAAATAGAGCCGGCCAAGACAGCCAGCTTATGTAATACTTCTTGCCTTAAGGGCAATATCTCTGCTGCTACCATTGCTAATTGCTCATCCCAAACAGCAAACTCCTGCTCAGAAATAACATTTTCGCTGCTGAGTTTCAAAAATTTGTTTCTTTGCACCAGAATTTTATTATATTTAACCAGCAAATTATAATAATAACTATTAGTCTGCGCTATTTCCATATTCAAGAAACGACGACGCAGCGAAGGCTCACCCTTAATAAGCTGCAAATCATCAGGGGCAAACAAAACAACATTCAAAAGACCATACTGCTCTTTGGCTCTAATCTTGTTTTCATTATAAAAAATCTCTTTTTTGCTTGTTTTCAGCATTTTAAGAGTATTTTTGCCGTATTTATTACTAAATTCAATCAAAGCACTAAAATCTTGAGCAGTAAAATTTTTTAATTCTTCTTCATTTTTGGTTCTAAACGAAAAACCAAAGGCAGCATAGTAAATACTTTCCAGGATATTTGTTTTACCCTGGGCATTATTACCGTAGAAAATATTTACCGGCTGCTTAATTTTTAAATCTACGACCTGGTAATTTCTAAAATTATTTAATTTAATGCTTTCAATTCTCATTTTTTAGAATATTACTCTAACAGGAGTAACAATATACAGATAGTCGTCTTCATTGACCGGCTTAATACAAGCAGGACTGAGCGAATTATTCATTTCCATCACTAATTTTTCACTATCGGCGTTTTTGAGAATATCCAGAATATATTTAGAATTAAAGGCTATATTCAAAGATTCGCCTTTGGCTTCACATTCTACTTCTTCTCGCGCTTTACCAATATCAGAAATACCTGAACTCAAGAGTAATTTATCATTTTCCACATTGATTCTGATAATTTTATATTCATCGTTAGAGAAGGTAGCCACACGGACAATAGCATTGGCCAGTTCTTGGGCATCAAACAAGGTCTTGGTCCCGAACTGAGGAGGAATTACTCTGCGATAATCAGGAAAATTGCCTTCAATCAAGCTAGAAATAAGCTTTGTTTTGCCAATCTTTACTTGAATTTGGCGGTCTTTGAGACCTATTTCTATTTCTTCCGGTACTTCTTTACCGGTATTAGCAAAAATTTCTCTTAACAAACGAGCTGGAATAATAATCTTTAATTCACTATCGTCTTCTTCCTCGATAGTTACTGTTTTAATGGCTAATCTATGAGTATTGGTACCTACACAGGTAATGTTTTGACCTTTTTTCTCTAATAAAACACCGGTAAACAAAGGTCTTGTTTCATCCGTAGAACAAGCATACACGGTTTTTCTAATTAATTCTCTGAGCTTATCTTCAGAGATATTAATATTTTTTTCTCCTTCAAAGTGCGGAAAAGGAGGATATTCATCTTTATCCATGAGAGGAATATTAAAGACACCTTTGGCTGTAATAATATTAATTTCGTTAGCAGAGTCATTTTTCTCAACTTTGATAACTTCTTGCTCAATTTTACTTAATAAATCACTAAATTGTTTAGCAGGTATGACTACATCACCGTCTACACCTTCAGTTACAGGTAGCGTGGTACTCATAGAAAAATTTAAATCCATAGCTATTAATTCTAAAACATTATCACGAACGATAAGATGTAAACCAGAAAATATAGGTGCATTGGGACTGGAAGAAATTGCTTTTTTGACAATATTGACTCCCTTGGCTAATAAAGCTGATTCTACAGAAAATTTCATGCTTGTTTCCTCCCTGTTTTTATTATGACTGTTTTAATATATAAAAAATAGTAGTAATAGTAATAGGCGCTGTTGATATGTTGATAAAGCCGTTAGAGCTAGTGTTTAAGCCATTTGTGCTTGTTAATAACTTGTGAGTAAAAGAATTGTTTTTATTCACATTTCCACAAATGAGAAGGTTATTTAAGTTATCCACAAAAAGCCACACAAGCTTATCAACAGAGTTATACATGATTGTGCATAAGTTATTTACGCAATTGTAACTTCATTTCATTCACATTTTTTTCCAAATAAGGGTCTTTTTTCATCTCTTTGGCAATTTTTTCGCAGGCGTGAATAACTGTGGTATGGTCACGTCCACCAAAAAATTCGCCAATCTTAGGCAGAGAATAATCAGTTAGTTCACGGCATAGGTACATGGCAATCTGGCGCGGAAAAGCAACATTGCGGGTTCTTTTCTTGACCAAAAAGTCATCCATTCTGATTTTGTATTGATTAGCGACCTTTTGTTGTATTTCTTGGATAGTAATTTGTTTTTTGAAAGTAGACGAATTAATTTCTGATAAAGCTTTTTTGGTATTATCCAAATTAATAGTAAGGTTATTAATATTGGTATAAGCTACTACTTTGGTATAAGCACCTTCTAATTCTCTGATATTAGTATCTACATTAGAAGCAATGAAGAGAACAACATCATCCGTGAGATTAATTTTGTCCTGTTCTGCCCTGTTTCTTAAGATAGCCATTCGTGTTTCAACATCAGGTTGCTGAATATCTGCGTTGAGACCCCATTCAAAACGACTGCGCAAACGCTCTTCCAAGGTATCTAATTCTTTGGGTTTGCGGTCACTGGAGATAATTATTTGTTTATTGGCATCTTTCAAAGTGTTAAAAGTATGGAAAAATTCTTCCTGACTAGCTTCTTTTTTGCGCAAAAATTGAATGTCATCAATTAAGAGGACATCAATATGCCTGTATTTATTGCGAAAACTTTCCATATCTTTGTTTCTTCTGAGGGCATCTACCATTTCATTGGTAAAAGTTTCACTGGAAATATAGAGAATTTTCTTTTCGGGATGATTTTGTTTAATTCTATTACCGATAGCATGCATCAGATGAGTCTTGCCCAAGCCAACATCACTATAAAGAAACAGCGGATTATAAACTTGGCCCGGAGACTCGGCTACTGCCAGAGCAGCAGCATGAGCAAAACGATTGGAATTACCTATCACAAAATTTTCAAAGACATATTTTTCGTTCAGATTACTACGAAAAGGTTCCTCTTTCTTTTCTTTTTTAACTACAGGTACAGGCATTTCATAAGGTTGTTCATAGAGTGGTTGCTGAGTAGGATTTTGTGCCTCTTTCACCTGAGAACATGTTATAATTAAGCGCATAGGACGATTACAAAAAATAGAAATAGTTTGGGTAATATCCTCTGCGTAGCGATTTTCAATCCAATTTTTAACAAATTCTTTATCAACATCAATGGTAAAAGTATTCTCATCCATGCCTTGCGGTACTGCTTGGCTAATCCAACGGGCATAACCGGGGTCATTCATAGGTGGATTGGCAGCTTCTTGGGCGTGTTGCAGAATCTTTTCCCAGACATGCAAAATAGCATTCGTATCCATCAATACCTTCCTTTCTTAGCTAATGAGCAAATCATCATACAGATGTATTATAAAGCAAGGGTGCAGAAAGAGCAACGAAAACTAGTAAGTTTTTCTGTGAATAAATCCACAGTCTGTGGATAAAGTTGTTGATAGAATGTGTATAAATCTTGCACAGCACCTTCAAAGCCAGAGTTATCCACAAAAGTCAAAAAAACTAAAACTTACGCACAAAGTTATCAACAATTGTTGATAACTTTGAAATATTTTTTTCTAAAATTAGGGCGTAAACTAAATAAAACTTATTTCATTATTGACAGTTTTCCTTCAATAACATATAATCTTTCCTAGCTATCAATAAATTAAAGATAGATTTTAAAGTTTTACGCAAGGAGGGATTGTCATGAAACGTACTTTTCAACCTAACAACAACAGAAGAAAAAAGACCCACGGTTTTAGAGCAAGAATGAAGACTTTGGGTGGCAAGACAGTATTAAAAAGAAGACGTGCAAAAGGCAGGAAGAAACTTTCTGCATAATTCATAGGCCGCAGTAATGTGGCCTATTTTACCATGCACGCAGGTGTTTAATGTGATTATGAGACATAAATTCAGATTTAAAAAATTACATCGTATCAAGTCAGCGAAACTTTTTCAATTTGTTTACAAGAATGGACACTCTGTAGTTGACCCTATGGGGGTGCTTTATGTCCTGCCCCAAGAGGGTTCTTCTTGTAAATTAGGTTTGGCTGTAGGAAAAAAATTGGGTAATGCCGTAGTGCGCAACCATGTCAAGCGCATGATGCGTGAAGTTTATCGTACTAATAGATCGGAATTACAAAGAGATGCTTATATTATTTGGGTAGCTCGGCACAAATTAGTTAAGGCCGATATTAAGACCTATCAACGTGTTTTCCTAAGATTGTCCAAAAGAGCAGGTTTGCTGTAGCGAGGGATTGAAAATGAAATTCCTTTTCAAAACTTTGATTCGTTTTTACCAATGTTGTATTTCCCCATGTTTTCCTCCTCATTGTCGGTTTTATCCGACCTGTTCCCAGTATGCCTTAGAGGCGGTGGAAAAATATGGAGCGCTTAAGGGAGGCTATCTGGCAGTGTGCCGTATAGCGCGTTGTAATCCCTATCATAAAGGTGGCTATGATCCCGTGAAGTAGCGGGTTATAATTAAATAACGGTTGATAATCAATAAGGAGTGGTATTTTGGATTTTTTAAGTAATATTGTTCAACAGGTTATAACTTTTTTGTATACCATGACACAAACTGCCGGGTTCCCCAACTACGGTATCGCTATTGTGCTCATGACTATTTTGGTCAAATTACTGTTGTATCCCATTACTGCTAAGCAGATTAAATCTACTAAAGCTATGATGGAAATTCAGCCTAAGATGAAGGCCATTCAGACTAGGTACAAAGATGATAAGGTTATGCTGAATCAAAAGCTGGCTGAGCTCTATAAGGAAGAAGGAGTTAATCCTTTGGCCGGCTGTCTGCCTTTGATCATTCAAATGCCTATCATGATTGGTATTTTCTACGGAGTAAGAGATTTCCATTACGCAGGTCCTTCCGGGTTTTTGTGGATGCAGAGCATCTCGCAACCTGACCCCATGTATATTTTGCCTGTGTTGTCCGCTTTGACAACTTTGATTCAGTCCAAGCAGACTATGCCGGATACTTCTAGTCCACAAAACAAAATCATGTTGTATTTTATGCCTTTGTTTATCGGTTATATCAGTTTGGAGTTCCCAGCTGGTCTAGTATTGTACTGGGTTGTCATGAATATCATGCAAATTATTCAACAAGGCATCATTAATAGTAAAGAAAAGGCATTGTTAGCCAAAGAAGCCAAGAAATAAAAGGAGGCTTACATCATGCAAGTTGTTGAAAAAAGTGGTAAAACTGTGGAAGAAGCGGTGGCTGCGGCTCTAGAAGAGCTACAGACAACCAGAGATAAAGTTCAGGTAGAAGTAGTAACGGAGCCCAAAAAGAGTTCCCTGTTTGGTTTAATCGGAGGACGTGATGCCAAGGTAAAAGTTACTGTGGTGGAAGCAGAAGCAGAAACTGCTCCTGTAGCAGTAGAAGTAGTGGCGGAAAGCGTGGAAGAAGTAGTTGTTGTGCAGAGCGCAACCAAGGCAGAGCCTGAGCCAGCGTCGACGACTGCTCCTGTAGATAAGGAAGTGGCCGCACAAGAGCGTGAAGCGGCAGTGGCAGCAGCCAAAGCTTTCTTGCAAGGTCTGTTTGCTAAGATGAAGATGAATGTAATGATGGAGAAATTCTATGACCCCGAGGAAGAAGGAGTCCAGTTCAAATTACATGGTCCAGGGATGGGCGTCTTAATTGGTAAGCATGGACAAACCTTAGATTCTTTGCAGTACTTGACCAATTTGGTAGCTAATAAACATACCAAAGAGCGAGTACGTATCATCATTGATGTAGAAGATTACCGCAAGCGTCGTCGTGAGACTCTGGTGCGCTTGGCAGAACGGCTGGCTGATAAGGTCAAACGTACAGGCGAACAAGTAGCTCTGGAGCCGATGAACCCTTATGAGCGCAAAATAATTCATATGACTTTGCAGAATGACCGGTCTTTGACAACCTACAGTGAGGGCGATGAGCCTTACCGTAAAGTCGTTATTACTTTGAAATAATCTAAAATATGTTGCTTAACTCCGGTAATGATTCAGTTGCCGGAGTTATTTTTTTGAAAGGAATAAGCTATGGAAGATACTATTAGTGCTATCGCCACGGCCCTAGGCCTGGGAGCGGTGGGAATAATTAGAATTAGCGGACCGCAGGCTGTGGACATAGGCTGCCGGGCTTTTCGAGCATTAGGCAGCAAAAAGCTGGGCGTGCAGGAGGATCATCGTCTGTTGTATGGGCATATTGTGGATAATGCAGGTCAGGTTATAGATGAAGTATTAACTGTCTATATGGCCGCACCCCACTCCTATACCGGTGAAGATGTGGTGGAGATTCAGTGCCACGGCGGGTTACAAGCGATGGAAGAAATATTAAAATTAACCTATCAATTAGGTGCCAGAGCAGCGGAACCGGGAGAATTTACTAAGAGGGCTTTCTTGAACGGACGGGTAGATTTGGCTCAGGCAGAGGCTGTTATGGGGGTTATTGAAGCCCGCAGCAAGCAGGCTTTGCAGGGAGCTTTGGCGCAGCAAAGAGGTGCCTTGTCGCGCGCTATCAGTGTCATGAGAACGCAGCTCAAGGACTTGGTGGTACGATTGGAAGCAACGATTGACTACCCGGAAGAAGATATTGAGGAAGTAACTTATAACTCTGCCTGCGAGGTCATAGCTCAAAGTCTTCAAAGAGTGGAGCAGCTCTTGTCCACAGCCCACACGGGCAAAATTGTGCGGGAAGGCTTGCGGACGGTTTTGGTGGGACGGCCCAATGTGGGCAAATCCAGTTTGCTCAATCGCCTCTTGCAAGAAGAACGGGCTATTGTGTCTGCCATACCGGGCACTACCCGCGATGTCATTCAAGAACAAATTCTTATCGACGGGATACCTTTGCTCTTGGCAGATACCGCCGGTATCAGAACGACGGGTGACCATATCGAGCAAATAGGCGTAGCCAGAAGTCGAGAGACCATGGAGCAGGCACAGCTGGTTGTGGCTGTTCTGGATGGCTCCATGACTTTGCAAGACGAAGACCTAGAAATTTTGCGTGCTCTAAAAGGCCGTGAGAGCGTAGTTATTGTGAATAAAGGGGATTTACACCTACAAGTGGATTTGCAGGCCTTAAAAGCCGAATTTGGGGAAAATCGCGTTTTAGTTCTCTCGGCCAAAACAGCGGCAGGGATAGAAACCTTTATTCAGTGGCTAAAAACTTATGTTTATGCGCAAGGCAGTGCAGCCGAGGGTGGTGTGCTGGTGCAAAATGCCCGCCATGCCCACTTGCTGCAAGATGCGAAAATAAGTTTGGATGATGCCTTACTGGCAGCGCACAATCATCTGCCCTATGATTGTATTGAGATTGATCTTAGAGGTGCGTTGGATCAATTGGGTGCGATTACCGGAGAAACTGTGAGCGAAGAAATAATTAATGATATTTTTGCCAGATTTTGTTTGGGCAAATAAGACTTAGTAAGCACGGAGGCTGGAATTTTGGAACAATATGATGTAATAGTAATAGGAGCAGGACACGCCGGTGTAGAAGCTGCTCTAGCCGCTGCCAGGCTGGGAGGCAAGGTGCTCTTGACCACGGTGACGCTGGATAATGTAGCGTTTATGCCTTGTAATCCTTCGGTAGGAGGACCGGCCAAGGGACATTTGGTCAGAGAAATAGATGCATTGGGAGGACAAATGGGTTTGTCCGCCGATGAAGCTTGTATCCAGATGAGGATGCACAATACGGGCAAAGGTTATGCGGTGCATGCTCTGAGAGCACAAGCTGATAAGCCTTTTTACCACAATCTGATGAAAAAAATTGTGGAAAACCAAGAGAACTTGGATTTGAAACAATTAATGATTGATGAAGTAATCGTGGAAAAAAACGAGGTTAAGGGAGTTAAGGCCGAAACAGGAGAAGTATTTGCCGCACCTTGCGTTATTCTGGCTACAGGTACCTATTTGCGCGGCAAGATAGTCTATGGCGAAGTTAATTATGACAGCGGTCCCAACGGCACCAGAGCACCCCAGAAGCTGTCTGCTTCCCTGCTGCATATCGGCGTCAAACTCATGCGGTTCAAGACGGGCACACCGGCCAGAATTGATGCCAGAACTTTGGATTACAGCAAGATGGAGCCCCAGTATGGCGATGCCCAGGTCTATAATTTTTCCTTCCTAAATAAAGTGAAGACTAGAGAGCAGGTTCCCTGTTACCTGACCTATACCAATCCGACCACGCATAAGATTATTCGAGACAATTTGCAGCGTAGTGGCATGTTTAACGGCTATGTAGAAGGCGTAGGACCGCGGTATTGCCCCTCTATTGAGGCTAAGATAGTACGCTTCGCCGACAAAGACAGGCATCAGCTCTTCCTAGAGCCGGAGGGGCTGGACACTAATGAAGTCTATGTCCAGGGCATGTCGTCGTCGCTGCCGGCGGATATCCAGATTGAGTTTATGCATACCATTCCTGGCCTGGAGAAGTGCCAGATGATGCGCGCAGGCTACGCTATTGATTATGACTGCTTAGACCCACTGCAATTGAAGGCTTCACTGGAGCATAAGCAGATCAGCGGACTCTTTAGCGCCGGACAGTCCAATGGTACCAGCGGCTACGAAGAAGCAGCGGCGCAGGGCCTGATGGCTGGCATTAACGCTATGCGTAAGCTACAAGGCAAGCAGGCTATAGTTATCGGCCGTAGTCAAGGCTATATCGGCGTGCTGATTGATGATTTGGTGACTAAAGGCACTCACGAACCCTATAGAATGATGACGTCGCGGGCCGAATACCGCCTCTTGCTGCGTCAGGACAATGCTGATTTACGCTTAACGCCCCTAGGACAAGAGATTGGGCTGGTGAACAGCGAGCGTTGGAGCAGCTTTACCGCCAAGAGAGATTTATTGGAGAGAACACTCTTTAGCTTAGGACAGACCTATGTGGCACCTACCGAGGAGAATCAAAAGAAGTTGGCGGAGCTAGGAACAAGTGCTATTCGCAGTAAGATTAGTCTCCTAGAGCTCCTCAAAAGACAGCAAATTAGCTATGCTAAGGCCGCCCAAGCCTTCGGACTGCCGGAATTACCTGCGGTAGTAGCGGAGCAGGTCGAGATTCAAGCCAAATATGACGGTTATATCCTCAAACAACGCCAGGAAGTAGCCAAGGCCCTCAAGCTAGAGAATAAACTATTACCGGAGAGCATAGACTATCGCTCTATTAAAGAATTATCCACGGAGGCCGCAGAGAAGCTAGCTACCGTACGGCCGGTATCTTTGGGGCAAGCCTCGAGAATATCGGGCGTTTCCCCGGCGGATATTAGCGTTTTGATGATTTATTTGGAAGCCAAAAGGCGAAAGGAAGAGCAATAATGGAGTTCAGAGAAGCATTAGTGACCAAGAGGACAGAAGCAGGACTGAGCTTTAGCCCTTTGCAAGTGGAGCAATTGCAAAAATACTACGAAATGTTGGTGGAAACTAACAAAGTAATGAACCTTACTGCGATTACCGAGCCCGAGGACGTGGCTATTAAGCATATGATAGATTCCCTGCTAGTCTATGACGCACAACTCTTTGCAGGCAAGAAGCTTGCCGACGTGGGTACCGGCGCTGGACTGCCGGGCTTGCCTCTGAAGATTTACTGTCCTTCGCTGGAAGTTGTCCTTATCGACTCCCTGGCTAAGAGAGTACATTTCTTGGAGCAGGTTATCGCCGAGTTGGGGCTGGAAGGCATTAGTTGCGTGCATCTTAGGGCAGAAGAAGCCGGACAAAGCCCGTTACATCGGGGGCAATACGATATTGTGGTCGCCAGAGCCGTAGCTGCTTTGCCGGTGCTGACAGAATATTGTTTGCCCTTGGTCAAAACAGGAGGTTATTTCTTTGCCCTGAAGGGTAGCAAGTATGCGGAAGAAGCCCAGGCAGCCGAGCATGCTATAACAATTCTGGGTGGAACCTTAGAAAGTGCGCAGAAAGTAAAATTACCGGGACTGGATGATGGACGCGGCATTATCAAGATTAAAAAAGTCAAAGCAACGCCTAAACAATACCCACGCAAGGCAGGATTGCCGAGTAAAAATAGTTTGTAAAAGCTGGCCAAGCTAGCTATAATGCGGTTGTACAAAGGTCGAAAGGTCAATGTTCCACGTGGAACATTGACCTTTCGACCTTTAAATATTTAGGTAAGATTAAGCCTTGTACTATTATTCCCCTAGGTTTTATGTTAGAATAGTAGCATAATTTAGTAAGAAGAATAGTTAGGCGGAGGTGCTCTTGTGGGAAGAATAATTGCAGTAGCCAACCAAAAAGGTGGCGTAGGCAAAACAACGACCAGTGTGAATTTAGCTGCTTGCTTGGCAGAAGCAGGCAAAAAGGTGCTTCTGGTGGATGAGGACCCCCAGGGTAATGCTACTAGCGGTTTGGGCATTGCCAAAAATTCATTAAAACAATGTATTTATGATACCTTGATTAAAAAAGTCCCTTTGCAGGAAATAACGCATAAAACAGCGTTCGGTGAGCTCTATGTAGTGCCGGCCACGATTCAGCTGGCCGCTGCGGAGATTGATTTGGTTAATCAACCTAATAGAGAAGGCTGCTTGAAGGAAGCGATAGATAAGGTCAAGGAGCAATATGATTATATTATCATTGACTGTCCCCCTTCTCTCAGTTTGTTGACGATTAATGCTTTTATGGCAGCGGATTCCGTGCTGATACCTATCCAAAGCGAATTCTATGCCTTAGAGGGAGTAACCCAATTAATGAGCACCATCCAAAAGGTGCAGGAGCGATTGAACCCGGATTTGGTGATTGAAGGTATCCTTATGACGATGTATGATTCCAGAACTCATTTGGCGAATGATGTCTTGGGCGAGGTCAGGAAGTACTTCGCCAAAGAGCTCTACAATACTATTATACCCCGCGGAGTGAGACTGGGTGAGGCTCCCAGCTATGGTCAGCCTATTAATATCTATGATACCAAATCCAAAGGAGCAGAAGTTTATCGCGCTTTGGCACAGGAGGTACTGCAACATGGCAACTAAGAGAAGCGGTTTGGGCGGTGGTGGCTTAGACCAATTATTTGGTAGCAAGAAAGAAGTTGTGGCAGCTGTTACCAAGGGAGAGATAACAGGGGAAGTTAAGGTAGAGGACTTGACGCCTAACCCCTATCAGCCACGTAAGGATTTTGACCCGGCTCAGTTAGAGGAATTAATTGCTTCTATCAAAGAGCACGGCGTCATCCAGCCCCTTATCGTGCGCCAAAAAGGGAAAAAATATGAAATAGTAGCCGGCGAGCGCAGGTGGCGTGCGGCCAAAGAAGTAGGACTGACGCAGGTTCCGGCGGTTGTACGGAAATATGATGAGCAGGCCATGATGGAAGTAGCTCTGATTGAGAATATGCAACGCAGTGACCTTAATCCCGTGGAGGAAGCCGAAGGCGTACGCTCCATGATGGACAAATTGCACCTCAATCAAAACGATGTAGCTAAGAAATTGGGCAAAAGCAGAGCTTCTATCAGCGTGATGTTGCGGCTGTTGAAATTACCGGAGGAGGTATTAAGTTCTTTATCCAAAAAAGAACTGAGTCTGGGACAGGTTAAACCTTTGCTCTCCTTGGCAGAAGAGGACGAAATCCAAACTTATGTGGATAAAATCGTGCAAAACGCTTGGACGGCCCGCAAAGTAGAAGAAATTATCAGCCAACACAATCAAAACAGGAAAGAAGCCCTGTTACAAGAAAAAGTTGGTAATATCAAAGGTAAAAAGAAGAAAAAAGGTAAAAAAGAAGAAAAAAATGTGGAACTAGAGCTGGAAGAGCTTGAAAACCGCTTAACGGAGAGCTTTAGCACCAAAGTTAAGATTACGCCGCTACAAGCAGGCAAAGGCAAGATTGTCTTGGAGTATTATTCGCTAGAGGAGCTGGAACGCTTGTATGAGCAGATGTTGGAGCGTGAGCGCAAGAGTACTGGCCTGCCCCAAGGAGCTTTTAACGTATGAGTGGCTTGGGAACAATCGTCAACATGCTCACGATTGTGGGAGGCTCTTTGCTAGGCTTGCTCTTACGGCAAGGACTGCCGGAGCGGTGGCAGACGACGATCATGCATGGCATTGGGCTTTGTGTCATGCTCATCGGTGTGCAGATGGCTCTTAAGACTAATAATCTGATGATTGTGATTGTCAGTATGGTCTTGGGTGCTATTGTCGGTGAACTGATCGATATTGATCACAAGCTGGTTATCTTCGGTGATAATCTGGGGCAGAAATTCGGCACTAAGGGTGCCGGAAGCC
>JAQUUF010000014.1 GCA_028693975.1 Acidaminococcaceae bacterium | reverse complement strand
AGTTTCTTGATTGGCTATCTGGTGTTGGGCATTAATATGATTCAAATGATGCTGGATAGTATGCAGCAAGGTCACCAGATGGTGCTGGAGTTTTACGCCAAGATGGGTTACTCTGCGGAGCAAATGGCGGCTATGACCCAAGAACTATCGACTATGACCCAAATGATGGTGATGATTTTGCCGGCTGCCTTTGTGATTGTGGCACCGCTCTTGGTCTTCCTGAACTATTGGGCCGCGCGCAAGATTCTAGGCAAAATGGGTATTCAGTATCCCTGGTTCCCACCTTTTATGGAGTGGAGCGTGCCGCGTTGGTCGCTGCTGCTCTACGGCGCAGGCTTAATTATGGTCATGGGGTTTCAGGTTGATCAGACAACTATTGGCTACAAAATAGGCTTTAATCTTTTTGTTTTTAGCTCTTTGCTCTTGCTGTTGCAGGGAGTATCGGTGCTGAAATGGTATGTGGTAACCAAGAACAAACCGCGTTGGTGGTTCTCCGTTGCTATAGTAATAATCTTTATGAGTTCATTCTTGTCACAAATAATTTCTCTGTTGGGTGCTTACGATATGCTTTTTGATTTTCGCAAACTACATCCCGGCCGCAGGACGCTGGGGCGTAAATAAAGTGAGGCGCAATTATGTTTCAAGTAAGTAAGAAATTTTGGGGTAATATACGGGTTGCTGGCGGTGTTGTCAGTGCCGTGGCCGTTGTGTACGGCCTACTGGCGCCCCTGCCGTATCTAAGCATCGTAGGAATAATTATCTTACTGATAGTCTATTATTTTAGTCAGCGCAATTCCCGCTTGAAGGAAGCTTGGCTCAATCACTATTTGGACACGGTCGTACGCAATATTGATAGAGCCAATAATTATGCGCTGCACAAAATACCTGTGGGTATTGCTGTTTTTGATAAGGAAGGCAGTTTGCAGTGGAAGAACGAGTTGTTCGAGACTTGGGTGGGTGGCAAAGCCGACGAGGGCGATAGCTTCAGTGCTATTTTGCCGGCACCGGATAATAATTTTGATACCCTCAGTCTCAAGGACGCCGATAAGGATATCCGTATCGGCGAGAAGTATTTCTCTATGTTGGTGCGAAGAATTAAGATTACCGAGGACGGTGCTCAGGATAACGGCTTGGTTATTTTCCTGCTGGATACTACGGACAGGGAAGTCCAAAAGGCCAAATTCAAGCAAGATAGTATTTGCTTGGCTTATTTGCAGTTTGATAATTATAATGATGTGCTCAAAGGCCTGAACGAATCTACCCGAGCTAATCTTACGGTAGAGGTAACTAAGGCGGTCGGGCAATGGGCCGATGAGATGAAAGGTATTTTCCTGAAATATGCCGATGATTTGTACATGGTCTGCTTGACGAGGAAGGCTCTGCAGGAGACCATGGCGCGCAAGTTCGATGTCATGGACAGAGTCCGGGAGATTAAAGTGGGTAACAAGATTGCTCCCACGGTCAGTCTGGGCGTGGCCGGTGGCGACTGGAGCCTTGCCGAGCTGAGTGAGAAGGCACAGGCAGGATTAGATTTGTCCTTAGGCCGTGGCGGTGACCAAGCATCGGTATCGCTAGATGGTGAATTGCAGTTTTTTGGTGCCAAGAGCTCTGTGCAGGCTAAGAGTACTAGGGTAAGGGCGCGTATCGTGGCGCAGGCTATTCATGAATTAATGACCAATGCCGATAAGATTTTTATTATGGGTCATGTGAATGAGGATTATGATTCTCTGGGTGCGGCAGTGGGCGTGGCCAAGATGTCCATGTCGCTGAACAAGGAGACCTATGTGGTCCATAGCGGTCAGGGCTCCTCTTTTGAGCGTTTGCAGGATTTGGTAACAGATTTGGATGAGCAGTACAAGGCTATCTTCGTGGATGAAGATCAAGCTCTGGCAGCGGTGACCAAAGACAGTATTTTGATTTTGGTAGACCATCATCGGGCGATGCTGACCGCATCCCCCAAGGTGCTGGCGGCCATCCCCAAACGAGTGATTATTGACCATCATCGTCAGGCAGAAGACATTATTCAAAAGGCTGTTTTGCAGTATTTGGAGCCCTCATCTTCTTCGACTAGTGAATTAGTCACGGAGATTCTGCGTTATTTCAATGATAGGATGGATTTTACCCCTCTGGAGGCGACTGCTTTGTATGCCGGTATTCTAGTGGATACCAAGAACTTTGCGGTCCAGACCGGCGAGCGTACCTTCGAGGCAGCGGCTCTCTTGCGGCGGGAAGGGGCAGACCCGTCCATGGTGTCAGAGTTGTTCAAGGATGACCAAGCGACGATTCTGGCTCGTGCTCAAGTGGTGGCGTCGATGGAGATACCTATCCCCGGCCTGGCTATGTCTGTCTATCAACAGGCTCCGGAGGGCTATAATACTTCAATTATTATTGCTCAGGCCGCGGATGAACTCTTGACCATGGATGCAATTCATGTTAGTGTGGTAATGAGCGAAGGCGAGGGTCTCGTTGGTATTAGCGCGCGCAGCGACGGCAGCGTCAATGTGCAGATTATTCTGGAAGAATTAGGCGGCGGCGGTCATCAGACTGTAGCCGGTGTAAAAGTAGCAGGCGTGACCGTGGCAGAATTGAGAGAAAAAATCATTGCCATGGCCCGAGAACAACTGGAGAAACAGCCAGTAAACGAGGAGAGAGATAACAATGAAAGTAATATTGATGCAGGACGTCAAGAAATTGGGTAAAAAAGGTGAGGTAGTCGAGACCACTGAAGGCTACGGCAGGAATTATCTCTTGCCCAAGAATTTGGCCAAAGAGGCTAATGCGGCTTCGCTAAACCAAGCTAAACAAGATAAGGCTACCGCAGAGCATAGAGCGGCCCAGAGGAAAGATGAAGCTATCGTGCTGGCAGCCCAACTGAAAAAAGTTACAGTTAATATGAAGATTAAGATTGGCAGCAACGGCAAGATGTTTGGCTCTATTGCGTCTAAAGATGTGGCAGAAGCTTTGATTGAGCAGACTAAGCTAGAGGGTATTGACCGCCGCAAGATAGAGATTAAAGAGCAAATCAAAGGACCTGGTGTCTACAAGGCTGTGGCTAAGCTGCATCCGGATATCAGCAGTGAATTTACGGTTCAAGTAGAGGAAGAATAAGATGGCTGATCGTATTCCGCCCCAGAATGTGGAGGCAGAGCAGAGCGTCCTCGGTGCTATGCTCATAGATCAAGAGGCAGTTAATAGAGTGCTGGAAGTATTACAGCCGGATGATTTTTATCGTCAGGATAATAGAGTGATCTATCTGGCCATGGCTAATTTGAATAAAAACAATCAGCCGGTGGATTTGGTCACCGTGGCCGAAGAGCTCCAGCATATGGAGAAGCTGGAGGCTGTGGGCGGCAGCAGTACCTTAACGGCACTGAGCAATGCTGTGCCGACTAGCGCCAATGTGCTCTATCATGCCGGTATCGTCAAGGACAAGGCTCTGCGTCGCCAGCTCATCAGTACGGCTACGGAGATTGTCGCCAGTGGCTATGAAGAAGGCAACGATATTGACCAGACCTTGGACAGTGCCGAAAAGGATATTTTGCAGGTAGCCAAGGGCCGTCAGGCCAGTGAGTTCGCGACGATGAAAGAAGTCGTCAATCTGGCCATGGATAGAATCGACAAGATGTACAATGAAGGCGGTCTCAAGATGACTGGTCTGCCTTCCGGGTTCGTGGATTTTGATAGGATGACGGCTGGTTTGCAGCCTTCGGATTTGATTATTATTGCGGCTCGTCCCAGTATGGGTAAATCCACTATTGTTTTGAATATGGCGCAGTATTTGGCCTTGAAAAAACAGAAGAAAGTGGCAGTTTTCTCCCTGGAAATGAGCAAGGAGCAGTTGGTACAGCGTATGATTTGTGCTGAGGCCGGTGTCGATGCCAGCAAATTGCGCCTAGGTCAGCTGACCGAGAAAGAATGGAATGATGTAGTAACAGCGGTGGACCGTCTCAGTCGGGCGGATATTTTCCTCGATGATACTCCCGGCATTTCCGGTATGGAGATGCGGGCCAAGGCGCGCCGGCTCAAGAATAGCAGTGGCGGCGGCTTAGATTTGATTATCGTCGACTATTTGCAGCTAATGCAAGGCAATAGTTCCAAGCGTAGCAGTGAGAACCGCCAACAGGAATTATCGGATATTTCGCGCTCCTTGAAGGCCTTGGGCCGTGAGCTGAATGTACCGGTCATAGCCCTGTCTCAGCTGAGCCGCAGCGTGGAGCAGCGCCCCAACAAGCGCCCCATGCTCAGTGACTTACGTGAATCCGGCGCTCTGGAGCAGGATGCCGATATCGTAGCTTTTCTCTATAGGGATGCTTACTACAATCCCGATACCGAAGAACCTAATCTGACGGAGTTCATCATTGCTAAGCATCGTAATGGACCTACCGGCACAGTTAAGCTCTTCTTCCAGCCACAATTCACCAAATTTATGAGCATTGATACCTCTGGAAGACAATAATGTTCGGAGTAGGGCGAATTATAACAGTGAATTAGGAAAAGATGTTGTAAGAGTTACGCATAAATGTTAAAATAAACTGTATGCTCAAGAGCAGTTAATGAGCCTTAAGGGAGAGTGAAGAGTGTGATTCCACGTTATACAAGTAAAGAAATGGGTGCTATTTGGACCGAAGAGAACGAATGGCGCACTATGCTGAAGGTTGAGATTGTAGCTTGTGAAGCAATGAATAAGTTAGGTATGGTACCGGATGATGCCTTGCATGATATCCAGACTAAGTCCGACTTCGAATTAGATAGGATTCACGAAATTGAAAGAGTAACTAACCATGATGTTATTGCCTTTTTGACTAATGTGGCCGAGCATGTCGGTGACGCGTCCAAATACATTCACAAGGGCTTGACCTCCAGTGATGTGAAGGATACTGCTATGGGTGTCATGATGCAGCAGTCCTGCGATATTCTTTTGGACCTTTTGCACAAGTATCATGCCGTTTTGAAGCGCCGTGCTGCGGAGTTCAAACATACGGTGATGATTGGCCGTACCCATGGTATTCACGCTGAGCCTATGACTTTTGGCTTGGTTTTTGCTCTCTGGATGGATGAGACGGAGCGCAATATTGAGCGTCTAGAGCATGCGCGTAAGTCTGTCTCTGTGGGCAAACTCTCCGGGGCAGTAGGTACTTATTCCAATATTGACCCCTTTATTGAGGAGTATGTTTGTCAGCAATTAAATATTAAACCGGCTCGTTTGGCGACCCAAGTTATCCAAAGAGACCGTCATGCCGAATTCCTCTGCACGCTAGCCGTTATTGGTTCCTCTCTGGACAAAATGGCCGTAGAGATTCGTAACTTGCAGCGCACAGATATCCGTGAAGCCGAGGAATACTTTGCTCCGGGACAAAAGGGTTCTTCCGCTATGCCTCACAAACGTAATCCTATTACTTGCGAAAAGGTCAGCGGTATGGCTCGCCTTTTGCGTGGCTATGCAGTAGCTGCCTTAGAGGATGTGGCTTTGTGGCATGAGAGAGATATTTCTCACTCCAGCGTGGAGCGCGTGATTTTGCCGGATGCTACTATTGCTTTGGACCATATGCTGCGCAAATTCACCAATATCGTTGATAAGCTACTGGTCTATCCCGAGACGATGATTGCCAATATGAATAAGACCGGCGGTTTGATTTTCAGTCAGAATTTGCTCATTGCTTTGGTCAACAAGGGAGTTTTGCGTGAAGATGCCTACAAATGGGTACAGCGCAATGCTATGGCACGTTGGCTCAAGGGTGCAGACTTTAAGACTAATGTAGAAATGGATGAAGATATTAAGAAGTATTTGACCGACGCTGAGGTAGAGGCCTGCTTTGACCCTCAACCTATGTTGCGCCATATTGATTTGATTTTTAGTCGTTTTGGTCTCTAAGGAGGGAATCTAATGACATCAGTAGTAGTAATTGGTGCCCAGTGGGGCGATGAAGGCAAAGGTAAGATTGTAGACTATTTGGCGCAAAAGGCAGATGCCGTGGTGCGCTATAGCGGCGGCTCTAACGCAGGACATACAGTGGTGGTGCATGATGTGGCTTACAAGCTGCGTCTTTTGCCCAGTGGTATTTTGTACAAGGGCAAAACTTGTTTCTTGGGCAACGGCGTAGTTATTAACCCCGGCGTGGTGCTCAATGAGATTAAGACCATGCAGGACAAAGGCGTCGATATCAGCCGTTTGCTGATTAGCGACAGAGCTCATGTGGTAATGCCTTATCATGGCAAGCTAGATGAATTGCAAGAAGCTGCTTTGGGTACCCATAAGATTGGTACGACCAAAGGCGGCATTGGTCCTTGCTATATGGATAAGTATGCTCGTACCGGTATCAGAATGTGTGATTTGCTGGACAAGGAAATTTTTGCCGACAAACTGCGAGTCCAATTGGAGGCCAAGAATGCTATCATCACCAAGATTTATGGTGCTGAGCCTTTTGATTACGATACTGTTTTGCAAGAATACTTGGGCTATGCTGAGCAGCTGCGTCCTTATGTGTGTGATACCGGCGTAGAATTGGAGAAAGTTTTCCAAGCCGGCAAGAATGTCTTGTTTGAAGGAGCTCAGGCTACCTTCTTGGATATTGACCATGGTACTTATCCCTATGTTACCAGTTCTAATCCCATCGCCGGTAATGCTTCTACCGGCAGCGGTGTAGGCCCTAGGAACATCAACCATGTGGTTGGCGTAGTCAAGGCGTATACTACCCGTGTAGGTGAAGGTCCTTTTGTGACTGAGCTCTTGGACCAAGACGGCCCGGGTCACAAAATTCGCGAGACAGGCCATGAGTATGGTACCGTTACCGGTCGTCCCCGTCGTTGCGGCTGGCTGGATGCTTTTATGATTAAGTATTCTGCCCGTGTCAACAGCTTGGATTATTTGGCTATTACTCGTCTGGATATTCTGGATAATATGGATAAGATTAAAATGTGCGTGGGCTACGAGATTGACGGCCAGCCTATTGATAATATTCCCGCTAGTCTTAAGACCTTGGCTAAGGTTAAACCTATCTTTGAAGAGTTCGAGGGTTGGCTAACTGATATTACCGCTATTCGCAAGTTCGAAGATTTGCCTGTGAACGCTCAGAAATATTTGCAGCGCTTGAGTGCAGTGGCTGGTGTAGAGCTGGGTATTGTTTCTGTAGGTCCCAACAGGGAGCAGACTATCGTTATCAAAGAATTGCTGTAAGAAATACTATTACTAGAGCGCAGTCAAGTTGCGCTCTATTTTTGTTGCAACTTCGGGGCGGGTATGCCATAATTAGTCCCAAGAAGTTTCGGAGCGTGGAGGGCCTTGTAGTACAAGAGGAGTTTGTTATATGGGTAGAGCAAAAAAGCAAAAACTATCAATTGTTAAGTGTATAATTGCTATTTTTATTGGTATTTTCATTATTTACGGCGGCGCAAGGTTGTTTAATTGTGCTTGGGATGCCTTCGTGCATAAGACGCCGGATGCGCCGTTGCCGTCACAGCCACAAGTAGTAGAGCCCAAGCCTGCGCCTAGGACGGAGACTCCCCCGGCGCCACCGGCAGCAAAGGTGGAGAAGCCCCTGAGCGATAAGGTACCGCCGGCAGTCGATGGTACCAATACTTATTCTGTGCTCATAGACAAGAGCGAGCACAAGGTTTATTTGCTGGATAATGATAAGAAAGTAGCAGTCTGGGGCTGTGCTATAGGCCTGGGCGGTGCCGGGCAGAAGCAGAAAGAAGGCGACAATATGACGCCCACAGGTACCTTTGTGGTGGATGAGATTGACGATGCTTCCGCTTGGACCCATGATTTTGGCGATGGCAAGGGCGCGATCGCCGGTGCCTACGGACCCTTCTTTATCAGTTTGGACACGGAGAGACTAAGCAAGGGGCAATGGGATGGTATCGGTATTCATGGTACCCATGACCCAGCCTCTATCGGCACTAATGCTTCCGAAGGCTGCGTACGGCTAGACAATGCCAACTTACGCAAATTAATTAAATATGTCAAAGTCGGCACCAAGGTTACAATTACAGAATAAAAAGAGAGAGCCTCCCTTAACGGAGACTCTCTTTTCAATTGGAAACGGGGACAGGCACCTTTTCCAGTTAATTTATTCAGCTTGCTGCATTTCTTCCGGGGGTACTTGGGGGCCTGGGTGCATGGGACCGTGGCCGCGGTGACGAGGCTCGGGTCTTGCCATCTCGCCTTTGCACTTATCGATGCGATTCTCCGCTCTCTTGAGCATCTTGTCTGCTTGTTCTTGGGTGAACTTGCCCTCCTTGACTCCTCGTGCCAAAACTTGCTTGTGGGCTTTCAGGCGCTTAGCCTTGTATTCTTCAAAGACGCCTAATTTCTTGGCTAAGCCAGCAGCGGAGAGCTTCTCTTTATAAGCTTCGGCATAGAGGGCTTGGGGTGTCTTATCAGTCAGCTTGGACAAGGTATCAAAAGGCATCTTGCCATAGAAGGGGCTTTCTCTGTAACTCATGCCTTCGTAGCCTTGGCACACAGAGCCATCAGGGTTGCAGGGTCTGGCTACATCGTGCTCGGGACCAACAATAGCATGGTGCATACGCATAGGACGCATCATCTTGCCGGCTTTTTCTTCTTCAATTCTTTGAGCTACCTTCTGCATATAGCTGTCAGCTTTAGCCTGGGTCAGACGGCCTTCCTTCACGGCTGTGTTCATCCTGCCTTGGGCATATTCCAAGCGTTTGGCTTTGTATTCGGCGTATTTGCCCTGTTTGTCCGCATATTGAGCAGGAGTAAGCTTGTCCTTGCGGCATTCCTCGCGCAAAGTTGCTTCGTCCTTGCCGGTGACTTGGGCTAGAATTTTCATATGAATATTGGGACCCTTGCGTTGGCGCATACCGGGATAAACCTTGGTTTGCTCCGTCTTGCTCTCCTCGGTCAGACCTGCTTGGTTGGCGGCAGCTCTGGGGCAACCAGCTCCTGTACAATTAGTATAGTCAGTAGTGGCGGCGAAAGCAGTGGATAAACTCAAAGATGCAATTATTGCAGCGGCTAGTAAGGCTCTCTTCATATTTTTCACATCAATCACACTCCTAAATAATTTTATTTTGTTCTTACTATGGCTTAAGTCTAACTTAATTGTATGACAAAAGATTGTCTTTTTGTGATAATTTTTATGTTTTTTGGGAAGAAACATAAAAAAAACATAAAAGAATGTATAATAATGGTAAGAAAGGCGGTGCAGATAATGGGAAAGATTCTCATAGCAGATGATAATGAGCAAATAACTTCTATTCTGGCGACTTATGCCCAAAAAGAAGGCTTAGAGCCGGTCATAGCCTTAGATGGTGAGGCGGCGTGCCATAAATTTCAGGAGTATCAGGCAGACATTCAAATAGTACTACTAGATGTGATGATGCCCAAGAAAGACGGGTTTGAAGTTTGCCGTCAATTGCGCAAGAGTTCTTTGGTGCCGATTATCATGATTACGGCTCGTGGTGAAGATTTTGAGCGGATCATGGGTCTGGATATCGGGGCAGATGATTATATCGTTAAGCCTTTTAGTGCCGGCGAGGTGATGGCTAGAGTACGGGCGGTACTGCGCCGGATGCAGCCGCAAGGCGGTGGTGCTGCGCAAGGCTTGCAGGTGGACAATCTAGCGATTAACCTATATGAATATGCCGTGAGCGTGTCTGGTGAGGAAGTGCCTCTGACCAAGAAAGAGGTTGAGCTGCTTTGGACTTTTGCTAACAATAAGAATAAAGTGTTTTCCCGCGAAAATTTACTGGATAGTATTTGGGGCTACGATTATTTTGGCGACAGCCGCACGGTAGACTCGCATATTAAACGTTTGCGGGCCAAACTGGATAAATATCCCCATGCTACTTGGGAGATTAAGACTATCTGGGGCGTAGGCTACAGATTCGAGGAGAAAAAGCATGAAAAATAAAATTGCGGCTAAGTTATTTTTACTTTTTGCCGTATTGCTGTTGATTTTTTCTTTGGTAGTGGGCAGCAGTTTTGCTTATTTGTTCCGTCAGCACACGCTAGAGGTGAAGAGTAATGATTTGGAGGATAGAGCGGTGAAGATCGCGCAAGCGCTGAGCGATAGTCGGGAGCAAATGCTCCGCTGGCACGCTGAGCGCATGCAAGATAGCGAGCCGGAGCGTCGCGAGCAGATGCGGAGGTTGATGCCGCCACGGCAGGGCCCGATGGGACTGGGCTATGGTGCGGTGTTGCGGTTCTTGGGTAGTGCGGCGGCAGAAGATGTCTGGATTATCGACAATGACCAGACGCTGGAAATGCCTACGAACAAAGAAGGCAAGAAGCCTTCTTTTATGTATAAAGATTTACCACCTGATGCCGAGAAGATTGTGCAAAAAGTTTTGCAGGGCAATATAGCGCATGGTGAGAGCTTTAGTGAGTTGCTCGAAGTACCGACTATGACGGTGGGTGCACCGATCAAAGATAAGGATGGCAATATTTTGGGAGCAGTTCTGGTTCATGCGCCTTTGTCGGGTATGGATGCAGCAGCGCGGCAGGGCTTTCGTATCTTGCTGATTAGTGGTGGAGCAGCTCTGGTGCTGGCATTTTTGGCCGCCTTGTATTTTGCTTGGCGCTTCACTCGTCCCCTCAAGATTATGCAGCAAACAGCCGAAGAAATGACCCGCGGCGATTATACTCTGCGCTGTGGGGTGGTCCAAAACGACGAAATCGGTGAATTGGGCAAAGCCTTAGATTCTCTGGGCTCTCGTCTGCTGATAGCCAGTCGCGAAAGTGCCCAGCTAGACCAGATGCGTAAGGACTTTATTGCCAATATTTCTCACGAATTGCGGACACCGGTCACAGTTATTCGTGGCTCTTTGGACGCTTTGTGTGATAAAATGGTAACAGAGCCGGCCAAGGTGGAGGAATATTATCATCAGATGCTCGCAGAGAGTGTCTATTTGCAAAGGTTGATTAACGATTTGCTGGATTTATCCCGTTTGCAAAACCCGGGTTTCCAGATGGAGATGGGGCCGCTGAATCTCTGTGAAGTGGTGCATGATGTGGCGCGCAGTTCCCGCCGTTTGGCGCTGAAGAAGGATATCAAGATAGAGGTACAAATAGCGCAGGAGAGTTATCCGCTAGAGGGTGATTACGGTCGCTTGCGGCAGATGCTCCTAGTGTTTGTGGACAATGCTCTGAAATTCTCCCCTGAGCATGGGAGCGTTACCATCAGTCTGCAAGATAAGCGACTGGAGGTCACTGACCACGGCAGCGGCGTCGAAGCCAAGGATTTGCCGCATATTTTTGAGCGTTTTTACAAATCAAGAATGGAAAATAATAAAACAGGCACCGGCCTAGGTTTGGCCATTGCCCGTGAGATTGCCGAGAGGCACAGGATGCGGGTACATATGGAGAGTGAGCCTGGCGTGGCGACCAAAGTGGTGGTTGAGTTACCATGATTAGATTAGTGGCTAAGTCAGAGATTAAAGAATTGGGACAATTGTGGCTGCGAGCCAGCCTTCGCTCCCATGACTTTATTCCAGAGGAGTATTGGCGGCAGAAGCTGCCCTCTATTGAAGTTAAATATTTAGGTGGCAGTTTGGTCTATGTCTATCTTACTGCTGGGGCTCCTGTCGGCTTTATTGCCTTTGTGAAGAAGGGCTTTATCGGTGGGCTATTCGTGGAGCCGTCGCAGCAGTGTCGAGGTGTGGGTCGGGCGCTCTTGACTTATGCCCAAGAGTTGTTTAATCATTTGGAATTGGATGTTTATGCTCGCAATACACGGGCAGTGAAGTTTTATCAACAAGCAGGGTTTTATCTTGTGGCTACCCATCAAGGGGACGAGACCGGGGAGGAAAGCCTTAGATTGAGGTGGGATAAAGATGCAGTATGATTTGGCGGGCAAAAGAGCGGTAATTAGCGGCGGTACTTCCGGTATCGGCTTAGCGACAGCGCAATTAATGGTGAGCGACGGAGCTGAGGTGTATCTGGTCGGACGCAGTAAGGCTAAGGGTAGTGCGGCTTGCGCGGCCTTGGGTCACTCTGAGCTAGTCCATTATGTGCAGGCGGATATTAGTACTGTCGCAGGCTGTGCGACGGTAGCGGACGTCTTGCAAGCAGCAGGAGTCCCAGTGGATATTCTAGTTAACGCTGCCGGTATTTATCAAGAACAGCGACTAGAGCGGGTGACTGAGGCAGACTATACCGCTATTATGGACGTGAATGTGAAGGGGGTCCTTTTCTTGACCCAGGCCTTGTTGCCCCTTATTACTAGAGCAGGGGACGCGGCTATCATCAATATTGCCTCCGATGCAGCGCTAGAAGGCAATTATGGCTGCCCTGTTTATTGCGCCTCCAAGGGTGCAGTTGTAGCTCTAACGAGGGCCTTGGCGCTAGACTATGCGCCTAAGATTAGGGTTAACTGTCTTTGCCCCGGAGACGTGGCGACTCCTCTGGTAGCAGCCCAAGTAGCCGCAGGAGGCTACACTGTAGAAGAAATGGCGGCACCCTATCCCTTGGAGCGAATTGGCCGTGCCGAGGAAATAGCTCATGTCGTTTGCTCCGTGGCCTCGCCCCGCAATGGCTTCATGACAGGAGCTGTCCTTGCCGTGGACGGTGGGTTGAGTGCCAAATAGTTCTGCCAAATTATAAAAATCTTGTTTCTTTTATACCAAATTTGTGTAATAATATAGGTAAAATAATTAAGGCAAGGGAGGTATTTTGATTATGAAAAAACTTATTTTAGGGGCTGTGGCAATGAGTTTGCTGGCTAGTTCCGTGGCTTGTGCTTCCCCGCTGAAGAGCTTGGAGCAAGGCAAAGCAAAAATTGACGCTTCCTTGAGTCTGTCCCCGTCTTTAAAAGGCGAATACAAAGGAGCTACCAGTGATTTGGATGGCAAGACTCGTTATCGTTTTGGCGCAACCTATGGGTTGGGCAATCACCTGGGCTTGGATTATGTCTATGCTGCTCATGCCGGTGATTATGATTCTTCCGTGCAATCTCACCAACTGAATTTGTTGTATCAATTTAATCCTAATATTGCTGGTTTTGCCGGTTATGTGCATAACAGAGGCAAATGGGGCGGTTGGGATAACAGCACCAATGGCTATCAAATTGGTGTTCAAGGCCGTATGGATTTGGCTGAGAGAACCAGTGCTTGGGCTAAGTTTGGTATTGGTAATACTATTACCCAATACGAGATTGGTTTAGGCTATGATTTGACTTCTAACTTAGAAGCTAATCTCACCTACAATGATACCAAGTATAAAGATTTTGACCATGATGTGGACTATAAGACCCATGGCATTAATTTGGGCGTGACTTACAAATTCTAAGCAACTGCAACAGCTAACGTTTTAACGAGCGTTAGCTGTTTTTATGTGTAGCTCTTCCC
>JAQUUF010000182.1 GCA_028693975.1 Acidaminococcaceae bacterium | reverse complement strand
TCATAGTCGCTTCATCGGTAACGCCGCTAAGAACCAAGACCGTATCAATGCCAGTTTCTACTCCGGCCACAATATCTGTATCCATTCTGTCGCCAATCATCGCCGTTTCTTCTGAGTGGACGCCGAGAATGCGCAACCCTGTGCGCATCATGAGAGGATTAGGCTTGCCCACATAGTAAGCGTTCTTCCCGGAAGCTAACTCAATGGGAGCAACCAAAGCGCGGCAAGCCGGAATTATACCCTGCTCGGCCGGACCCGTCAAATCTGAATTAGTCGCTACCAGTTTGGCTCCTTTGCCCAACAGCTCTACCGCTTTGAGGATACTGGTATAGTTGTAGGACACAGTCTCTCCTACCACCACATAATCGGGGTTGACATCATTCATAGTTATACCGGCATCATAGAGAGCATTCAAGAGCCCGGCCGCACCAATCACATAAGCACTGCAGCCCGGAGCTTGACGCTTGAGAAATGCGGCAGTCGCCAAAGCGCTAGTGTAGAAATGCTCTTCTCCAACTTCCAGCCCCAGTCGCGCTAGCTTCTGGTGCAACTCTTGCGGTGAGCGCTCACTAGCATTAGTTAAGAAAAGAAACTTTTTCTTCTCTTGATAAAGCCACTGCAAGAACTCTCCTGCTCCCGGGAGCAATCTATTGCCGTGATAAATAACACCATCCATATCAATAATAAAGCCTTTTTTGGTCCTAATTTCTGCTAATGTACTCATAAATACCTCCATTATTCGCGCTTCAACTTAATTTTCTTCATTATAGCACAGACATCCTTCGGGTATTATTAACTTTTTATGAATTTATAAGCCAAGAACGGAACAAAGGCACTACTCCTCTGTCCCGTCCTTTTTTTCTACTTTAGGTTTTTTATTAAATTCCTGCATGACCTTGTTCATATCCTCATGCAGCCACATCTCAACTGCATCAGCCGCCTTGTGAACCGCTTCTTGAATAGCTTCCTGTTCAAAGGTGGAAAACTGCTGCAACACATGCTCTACCACCGCATCTTCATCTCTAGTAGGATGACTGATACCTATCTTAATACGAGGATATTCCTGTGTCCCTAGGTGGCGCTCAATAGATTTAAGTCCATTATGTCCGCCCGAAGAACCTTTACGCCTGATACGTAATTGCCCGCAAGGTAAATCCAAATCATCTTGAATAACCAGCACATCGGCAGGCTCAATATGATAGAAGTTAGTAAAATCACTAACAGCAATACCGCTTAAATTCATAAAAGTCGTCGGTTTAATCAAATAGACCTTCTCCGGCGCACGATGCTCCACATAAGTAGCGTTATCTGCCTGCCGCCAAGTATTCTCTCCCCAGCGCTGAGCCAAAGCATCAGCCACCATAAACCCAATATTATGTCTGGTATTAGCGTATTCTCTGCCAATATTCCCCAGTCCTACGATTAATTTCATTTTCTCTCTCCTACATAACTTAGCATGTGATCTACTGTTACAAAAGAATACCCTTCACTGCGCAGCCTGTCAATCAATATAGGCAGAGCCGCTACCGTCTGCTCTCTTTTGCTGACCTTGTGAGGACTATCCCCATCATGCAGCAAAATAATACTACCCGGTCCTACTCTGCTCATCACATTATTCACTATAGTATCCACGCCGGGATTAGTCCAATCCTTGCCCAAAGCCGACCAATTAACTACGGTTAAATTAGCCTCTCGTGCCGCTCCCATAACCCGCCAGTCATGAAAGCCATGGGGAGGACGGAAATAGCGCGGTTCTTCCCCGGTAATACTAGCAACTACCGCTTTGGCCTCACGTAATTGGGCTGCAATCTCTCCGCTGCTCAACCTGAGCATATCTTTATGCTCATAGGAGTGAATACCAATAAGATGGCCGGCTTGTTGTTCCTCTTGTACCAAATGTGGCAATGCTCTGGCATTCTCACCTACTACAAAAAAGGTCGCCTGTACCTGCTTGTCTGCCAATACTTTCAGAACCTGTGCCGTATACGGCGGATAGGGACCATCATCAAAAGTCAGTGCCACCACTTTCTCCTGCGTCGGTGCCTGATAAAGTACCGGTCCGTAGAAGGTAGTATTGGGCAGCACTGCTAGCGCCAACAGACCACCGCCAATGGCTACGCAAATACCTGCGTACCAGAGCGAGGTAAAAGACTTCATGCGGCGTCGATACCCTTGCACCAACAAATACAAGACCAGTATTGTTAAAATAAAAATTATATTGATTACACCCATACTTAACCTCAAAAAAGGACGGACCAGAAGGTCCGCCCCATCATTCATATCTTAATCTTCAAACAATTGACTTACGGATAATTCGTTGTAAATTCTAATAATTGTCTCTGCCAAAATAGGAGCCACGGACAAAACTTTTATTTTGTTGTGTTTCTTGTTGGGCGGCAAAGGAATAGTATTGGTTACAATCAATTCCTTAATTTCGGACTGAGCAATACGGCTAAGGGCCGGATCAGTCAAAACCGGATGAGTACAGCAAGCATAAATCTCTTTGGCTCCAAATTTCTTCAGTGCTCTAGCACCTTCGGTCAAAGAGCCAGCGGTATCTACCATATCGTCTACCATAACGGCAACCTTACCGGCAACGTCGCCAATCAAATTCATCACTTCTGCTACGCCCGGTTCCGGACGACGCTTATCAATAATAGCAATACCACAATTTAATCTAGTAGCAATAGCACGAGCACGGCTTACACCACCCAAATCAGGGGATACTACAACCATTTCGCTTTCGCTAAAGCCCTTTTCCTTGATGTAATCTGCCAAGATAGGTCCACCAGGCATATGATCCACCGGAATATTAAAGAAACCTTGGATTTGAGCCGCATGTAAATCAATCGTCACCAAACGAGTAACGCCGGAGGAAACCATCAAATCTGCCATTAATTTGGCAG
>JAQUUF010000181.1 GCA_028693975.1 Acidaminococcaceae bacterium | reverse complement strand
AGAATATGTTTTGCAAGGAAAGCCGCTGGATTATGTAGTGATACACCATATGGAGCCGGATCACTCGGCCACTTTGTTGGAGTTGTTGGCTTTGCATCCGGAGACCAAAGTAGTAACCAATGCTAAGTCGGCTACTCTTATTAAGCAATTCTTTAAGCTAGACTTGGGAGAACGCTTGCTAGAAGTTAAAGAAGGGAGTACGCTTAATATAGGTAAGCATGAACTCACTTTTGTTATGGCTCCCATGGTACATTGGCCCGAGGTGATGGTCACCTATGATGCGCAGAATAAATGTTTATTCTCGGCTGATGCTTTTGGCACTTTTGGTGCCATGAATGGTGCTATTTTTGCTGATGAAGTAGATTTTCCTAGGGATTATTTGGATGAAGCAAGACGCTATTATACCAATATAGTAGGCAAATACGGTATGCAGGTGCAAAACCTCTTGAAAAAGATAGCTAAATTAGAGGTGCAAATGATTTGTCCCTTGCATGGTTTTGTTTGGCGTGAGAATTTAGACTACTACATTGATAAATATGCTAAGTGGAGCAGCTATACTCCTGAGGAGAAGGGCGTAATGATTGCTTACGCTTCTGTCTATGGCGGTACGGAAAATGCCGCAGAGATTATTTCCACTAGGTTGCGGGAACAAGGCGTCAAGACAGTGATGTATGATGTGTCTGTCACTCCTGAATCAGAAGTAGTATCAGAGTCTTTTAAATATAGTCATTTGCTCTTTGCTTCTACTACTTATAATATGCATGTGTTCGTCACTATGGAAGAAGCCTTGCGTGATTTGGTAGCTCATAATATTCAAAAGAGAACAGTAGCTTTGCTAGAAAACGGTTCGTGGGCTCCAGTCAGTGGTAAGCTAATGAAGGAAATATTGGCACCTTGCAAAGAGTTACAGCTAATCGAGCCGCAGATTACTATTAAATCAGCTTTGGAATCAAGTCAATCGGAAGATATAGATGCCTTAGTGGCAGCAATTGTTGCGACGATGTAAAAAAATAGGGCCCTACCGATAAAAAATTAATCTTATTGGTGGGGTCCTTTGCTGTATAAGGGAAATCAGTCAAATTTGAAACTGTCGATAATATGGTTAACGGTGTCGATATCTGCCTGTCCGCCGTTGCCAGACATGATGAAATCTATCTCGATGAGCTTATCTTTATTCAAAAAATAATTTTTTAGCAAGGTAGTTGTTACTACTTCACCTTTGGCTTGCGTACCAGCGATGAACATCATCCAAAAATAGGGGAATTTCGTAGCGGTCACATTGGTATCAGAATTGAAGAATTTAAAATTAGGTGTCTTGATAGACGTAACGATGCCTTGCCGTTGCATAAAAGCCTTGATTTCTTCTGGCTTCAGCGTACCGAAGGTGGAACCACTATAAGTCTGCGGTTTGAATTGTAGAATCTGCACAGTAATATTTTTGTTAGCTTTAGCGACCAAATTGGCTTCAGATTTGGAGGCCAAATCCGTGAAGCTAGTAGGCAATGCTACGCTAAACCCATAAGTCGGATTATGATAAACTGTTGTGGGCTCAGCATGAACCGGTTGCCAGCAACATAGCAAAAATAAAGCACACAAGAGAAAAATTTTTTGCATAATATTCGCTCCTGACAAAAAATGGTACGCCTGGGCGGAATCGAACCGCCGCTTGCAGCTCCGGAGGCTGCCGCTCTATCCACTGGGCTACAGGCGTATGGGTATTGCGAAAAATATTATAACATATAAGAGAAACCTTATCAAATACTATTGCATAATGTGGTATAATAGTAAAGTTGACAAAAGGAGTGAAAGTATGGATTTATTACATGATCATTACGCTAAACAAGGGGAAAAGCTGGTAGAGACCCTAAATAAAAGGATGTTTCAAGCACAATATGTGTCGACCAAAGAAGAAGCTCTGGCAGCAGTATTAGCCTTAGTGGGTGATAAGGACACTGTAGGTATGGGTGGAAGCCGTACTCTGGAAGAAATTAAAGTGAAAGAGGCCTTGCTTGCTAGTGGACATATGGTGTATAACCATCAAGGTTTATCAGCGGCAGAAGCACATGAGGTGCGGCGTCAGGAAATGCTAGCAGATGTGTTTTTGGCCAGTTCTAATGCAATTACCTTAGACGGGCAGCTGATTAATGTGGATGGCACCGGTAATCGTGTGGCGGCTATGATTTTTGGACCCAAAAGAGTTATTTTGGTCATTGGTGCTAACAAAATTGTACGAGATGAAGCGGCAGGGAGAGAGAGAATCAAGATGTTGGCGGCGCCGATGAATACTGCTAGGCTGGGCCGTAAGACTCCCTGTGCTCTTACCGGCACTTGCATGAATTGTGGTGCGGCAACAAGTATTTGCCGAGCTACCAGTATTATACATTATCCGCTATCTGGCAGTGATTTTCACATAATTTTAGTAGGTGAGACCCTAGGGTTTTAATAAAGGAGAGCAAGGATGATTACGATTAGAGATAGAGTCCGTTTCGTAGAAACAGACCTTATGGCCGTGGTGCATCATGCCAATTATCTCCGATGGTTCGAGATGGGCCGAGTAGCTTATTTGCGTGCAGCGGGAGTCGCTTTGAATGATTTGATGGCAGCCGGGTATATTTTTCCCATAACTGATGTGAGCTGCAAATACAAGAATTCAGCTAAGTTTGATGATGAATTTGAAATCAGAACGAAATTAACTAATTTCACTAAGGCCAAAATGTGTTTTAGCTATGATATTGTTCGTTGTGCCGACAAGGTGCTTTTGGCTCAGGGCAAGACACAAAATGTTTTTACCAATATGGAAGGCAGGATTACGCGCCTGCCGGAGAGCTTTTTTCAGAAAATAAATGCTTTGTATAGTCAGGAGAATGAAGAATAATGGGGATTTTGTTTTTAATAGTTAAAGTTGTTATTTTATTAGGTG
>JAQUUF010000013.1 GCA_028693975.1 Acidaminococcaceae bacterium | reverse complement strand
ATGAATATTTTTGATAGTGGCGTGACGGCATCCAAGGTAGCTGCTGCCAGAGCCGACAAGGTCAAAGCAGAAGAAACCTATCGCCAGACTACTGATAGCGTGCAATTAGATGTCCGCAATAACTATTTGAGTTTGCGTGAAGCCGAGAAGCGTATTGCTACCAGCCAGACAGCAGTGTCTCAAGCAGAAGAAGATTATCGTATTTCCATTTTGCGTTACCAGGCCGGTGTTGGCACCAATACCGATGTTATGGATGCTCAAGTGGCTTTGACCCAAGCTAAGAATAACTATATCCAGGCTTTGTATGATTATAATACCTCTGGAGCTCAGCTAGATAAAGCCATGGGCGTGCCTGTTATCAAAGAAGATGTAGCCGCAACCGGTACGGCTAAGGCTGCTAAGACTAAATAGAATGAGAACTAGCTCTGTTGTGAGGAATGTCCTAAGCGGGCATTCCTCATTTTATTTTGTTATTTCTATGTATTTTAGGTAAAAATTTGCTATACTTATAAGATAAAATAGGCTTACTGTAGGTAGTAGATAATTAGCCTGCTCAAAGGAGTATGTCCATGTCCCTGACTAGAAAAATCGTCTTGGGAATAATTTGCATAATGTTAGCTGGATATTATGGCGCCATTAATTTAATTGTGCCTCGGTATCTGGCTAGTTCTATTCCTTCTATTGAAGCGCTAGCTCAAGAATATGTGAATGGTCAGGTGTCTATTGGCAAACTCGAAGTAACTAGCAATCTAGCTCTCACTGCTAGAGAGCTGTCGCTCAAAGACGATAAAGGTGTGACGGTGGCTTCTGTCCCGGAAGTAGTGGTTCACATCAGTCCCTTTAAGGGGCTGTTTGGTGGTAGTGTGCTCAACGCCATTGCTCAGATTCAGGTGCAAAGTCCCACCGTATACTTAACTATGGATAAACAAGATAATTGGAATGTAGCTAATTTGCTTAAGCCGACAGAGACTACCAGCACTGGGTTTAAGGCCAAAGTGCAGGTTAACAATGGCTATGTTTTGCTTACTACACCTTATGGAAGATGGGACGGGGGCTTGCAGGGTACTGTGGATGCCGCCGGGAACCCCCAATATGCCTTGGATCTTGCTTTGTCCTTGGGCAATGAAGAAGTGAGTGTCAGTGGCTCCATTAACAGCAAGACCGAGGGTGCCTTGACTTTCAAGACTGAATCCTTTGCGGTAGATTCTTTCAGTGCTTTGCTTACCCATTTTGTACCCTATGCCGAGAATGTGCAGGGCTCCGTGGAGAAGCTCAAGTTGCTCTGGTCCAATAATGGCCAAGAAGTGGGCTTGTCCGGGTCTGGACGCTTACATACACTGACGGGCACGGTGGTATATGATGACTACAGAGTGCCGGTAGGTTTGGATGGCAAGTTGAAGTTCGACAAGATGTCTATTGTAGCTGAGAGCGTAGATATTGAAGCCAATGGACAAAAGGCCTTAGCCAAAGGTAATATTGACTTTACAGAAATGACTAACCCGTCTTTTGTTGATTTTGCGGTAGAGCTACGGGATTTTGATTTGCATCAAGCGTTGCAAGACATTCCGGTAGAAGGACCTATCAAAGGGCAGGTCGTACTCAATGGCACCAAGACAGCTCTTAAGGTCACTGGAGATATCAATGCCAAAAGTTTGTTGCTGCTGGGACGTAGCATCAAGGACGTAGATATACCTCTAACCATGCAAGATGACAAAATTGTAGTGCCTAATGCTACGGCTTCTATTGGTCAAGGCTCGGTGAATCTAGCTGTCGAGTTCGGACAACAAGATAAAAGTGTTTATGCTGTACTCAAGGCTAATAACGCCGATATTGGTCCGCTCCTAGGAATCGAAGAGGAGCTGGTGCTCAATGGGTCTTTAGGCATGGAAGGAACGAATATCTCGCAAGATAGTATTAGACTTTATACTCTGGCAGATTTGGCTACGGTGCAATACAAAGGAGCAACCTTTAATAGGCTAACTTGTGATATAGAATTGGCGCAAGATACCATTGTCGTAAATAATTTGTCTGGGTTTAGCGCCAACGGTGGAGCGATGCTGGCCTCGGGCAAGCTTGTTGACAAAGTATTTGACCTTAAGCTGACTGCGGCTCGGATACCTATGTCGCCGTTCCTTCAGGATACACAAGCCCAGGGCAGTGGCTATTTCTCAGGGAACTTTACGGTGACAGGGCCTGACGATGCTCTTAATATAGCCGGGATGACTGCTCTTACCGATGGAGAAATTTTTGGACAGAAATTTATTGATGCTCACGGGTTCGTTTCTTATCAGGCCGGTCTTATTACGCTCCGCAAGATGGAGCTGAATATGGCACAAGGACAAGACATCATAGACGGTACTGTTGATATCAACGATATGGACAATCCCCTTATTAATGCCCACGTTGTGAGTAAAGATATTCGTATTGAGCCTTTGGCTGCCCTGTACGCACCTGAGCTGAAGGTCACAGGCAACCTAGTGAATGAGGTGGAGGTGCATGGACCGCTGTCCAATCTTGATGTGCGAGGCAAGTTGCACCTCTATGACGGCAGCTTGAAAGGCTTTTTGATTGACGATGTAGTAGGTGAGTATACTTATAGCAATAATGTTCTGACCTTGAAGAATTGCAAAGTGCAAACGTTGAATTCCACCGTGGTTCTTGATGGACAGATGGATGCCAACGGCGGCTTGGATTTTGCTGTGGACGCAGAGAATATTAATCTTAAGCGCTTGCCGCGCTTGTCAGACTATGCTGATGTAGAAGGCAAAATGAGTTTCAGCGGCAGCATTAAGGGAACCAAGAACTTGCCTGTTTTCATCGGAGCTGTGACAGCTCCCACCCTTAAGATTAACGGCGAAACCCTTGACAGTTTGGGCTTCGCTCTAGAGAGCGATGGCGGCAATGTGAATAAGCTCTATGGTTCCTTCCACCAACAGGCTGGCGGCAATTATGATGCCGACCTGACTTTGGATTTGACCCAGGGTTTGTTCCAAGGCAGCATTAATGTTACTGGCGGTGATGTGGCTTCTCTGTGCCGTATGGCCAAAGAAAACTATGAGGTTACAGGTGCCCTTACCGGTAAGATACTCATCAATCCCTATGGTAAAGGCAGTGGCGCCAAGGTTACTGGTCGTATTGATAACGGTGCCGTGCGAGATATAGCCTTTAGCAATATCAATTTTGATTTGCTCGCCCAACGAGGGTTTATAGAGTTGAACACGTTCAAGGCCGAAGAAGCTGCCGGTGGTATGATGGCAGCACAAGGTACCTTGGACTACAATAATGACAAGATTAATATGGAGGTGGGTGGCAATAACCTTACGGCAACGATTTTGACTGCCTTTATGGTTGACCCACCTAGTCTTAAGGGTAGTTTATCTTTTGCAGCACAATTTTCGGGCTCGCTCAAATACCCCGATGGCAACGCTTCCATACAAATAGAGAAGGGCTCTGTGTCTGATGTAGCTTTTGATAATTTAATCGGAATGGTCACCTTGCGCAAAGACATGTTCAAATTAGAGCAGCTCTTGTTGACTAAAGGAGAATATAGAGTTAGTGCTTATGGTACCTTCCCGCAAGATTTGCTGTGCTCTGCGGCAGAAAGGCACAATCCTGATGCTCAGATGGACCTTAAGATTAATCTTGATAACGCCAATCTTGGGGTATTGCCTACCTTAACTAAATGGGTGGATTGGGCACAGGGCAATACCAAAGGTGGCCTTAGAATTGGCGGTACGCTGGAGAGTCCCGTGATGGATGGCTCTGTAGTTATAGACAAGGGCATAATTAAGATTAAAGGCGTAGATACTCTGGTGGAGGATATGCGCTTAGAGATGGGCTTTGAAGGCAAGAATATTACCTTGAAGGAGTTCTATGCCAAAGTGGGCAAAGAAGGCTCCTTGGCCGCTAATGGCAACTTTACTTTTACGGATTCGGATACATCACCTTATTCTCTGGATTTTGATGCACAGAATATGCAAATAAAATCACAAGTGTTTAATGGCACGATTAATGCCAGCGGTGAAATAACCCAAAAGCGTAATAGGCCTCATATCAAGGCTGATATTCGTTTGGATGATGTGCTGCTCAATATTATGAGTGTACCGGAGATGGGCGAAGGTCAATCTAATGTTGGTTTTGATGTTACCCTGACCCTAGGCCCCAAGATTCACATGCATAACAAGAGATTTTATGACGCTTGGCTCACCGGTGGTCTACATCTGAGAGGTAGTACCCGCTTCCCCATTATAGAAGGAAATATAGCAGCCAAAAAAGGTGCTACTATTAGTTATCTGCGGACTGATTTTGACGTTAAACAAGCTAATGTTTATTTCCCCACCGTAGGTAGCTTCATGCCTACTATCAATTTGGAAGCGCGCTCCAGAGTGGGTCGTTATGCCATTAATGCTGAATTGCATTGTCCTGCCGATGAGATTGAGAGCGGCTTGAATTTGACTTCAACCCCAGCCAGAAGCAAAAAAGAAATACTAAGAATACTGACCTTCAAGAGTGATGGCGGCGGCGATGCCTCCTCTGTTACTAATGAAGATATGCAGGGACTCTTGGATGCTGGCTTGGAGATGACTTTCCTAGGAGATATCGAAGACTATATTCAAAGGGCTTTGGGTCTCAGCGAATTTAGAATTTATAGTGGTACAGTACGGAGTGGCTTGGGCTTTGACGTGGATGCCATGAAGATTGACCGGTTTGGTACTAGCGACAAAACCCAATATAATGTGCGGGTCAGCAAATATATCACTCGCCATATTTTAGTAGGTTATTCTAGTAGCTTTGACGGGCTTGATAGAAGTATCTTTGCTGGCTATCAGCTTACGGATAAATTAAGTTTGAACTTCTCGCAGGATGAGAAGAATGCGCGCTGGTATGGTTTGCAGTACCAGACGTCGTTCAGGTAAGGGAGAGAGGACATGTTAAGCAGCTATTTAGCAGAATTAAAGAAAATTAAGATGCTGGACAAAGACACTGAGCTGCAATTATGGCATCGGTGTGCCCAAGGCGATAGCGCTGCGCATAATTTGTTGATGCGCTCTTACCAGCCTCTGGTTTTTAAGACGGCTTTGGGGTTCCATCTCTCTGGGGCCCAAACCTTGGAATTGGTGCAAGAGGGCACTATAGGACTGCTTGAGGCCGCCGAGCGCTACGATGTAAGCAAAGGAGTTGCCTTCAGCATTTTTGCTATTCATCGTGTGCGAGGCAGAATGGTTGATTATTTGCAAAAGGAATATGGTGATAAAACCTTGTCTTTGAATAGGGAGCTGGGTGAAAGCGGCGACGCTTGGGAGGATTTCTTGGTAGCGCCAGGCTATAGCATAGACGAGCAGGCAGAAAGGCACCTTCTCTCGGACAAGGTTCTGGCTGCCATGGAGCGCTTACCGGCCAAGGAGAAGACAGTCCTGACGGCTATCTATATTGACGATAAACGTCCGGTAGATATAGCTGAGACCATTCATGTGACCACTGCTCATGTCTACCGCTTGCAAAAGCAAGGTGTGCGAAGAATTAGAGGTATGCTGTCGAGATTTATGGCAGAATTAAAGAAATAAAGCTATGTAAAGGGCTAAAGCAAGAAAAAATAAGGAAAAATTGCTAATTTTGCCAAAAAAAGCTATACTATTACAGATGATAAATTATGGCAAAAATAGGATTTTACCTCAGTACTAGTTTTGAGGTGATAGACTAATGAGCGCACAAGATAAGCAAGTTTGTGAACAAATACATAATTTACGCAGCAATTTGGAGCAGGCAGAGGCTAGCTTCCGTAGTGGTAGTGGTACCCGCGGTGAGCTGGATTTGATGCTGGCTGAAGCGCAGATGCAGCATTTGAAAGAGCGCCGTGCGACTAAGAGCTTTTGGGCGAGGCAGTTTATGGCGATAGCACTAGCAGTATTTGTGGTGCTTGTAGGAGCGACCACGTGGTATTGGGCACGCTTGACTGATAAGCCTGCCGTAGCGCAGGAGATAGCGCCGCCTGCACCTGTAGCGGCGACAACTGTGCCGGGTACGTCCGCAGTGGAGGCCAAGTCGCAAGAGCTAATAATACCGGTACAAACGCCGCAGCAGACATCGGCGGCAGCGGAGCCAATTCGCAAGAGCGTACCGCTAAATACAACTAAAGAAACACCCGTGGCTTCTGCCGACCAAGTACATGATTTGGTGCGAGCAGCCCGCAAAACATTAAACGCTAATTAAAAGTAGGGGGAATATCATGAAAAAAAGAATGATCTTACAACCGTTGGCAGCTGGTATCTTGGCATCTTTACTAATGGCAACACCTCTTGTCTATGCAGAGGTTACAGTAAGTCAGCCAATTGATGTGAAAAATGTTGCGAAAGCATCTAATGCCGAACAGGCTGATAAAGCTATCGCGAAGGCCAAAGAAGTTAAGCAACAAGAAGAAGCTGCTACCAAGAAAGCTACGAGCCAGGCGCAAGCGGCTGCAAGTCGTGCTAATACCTTGCTTTCGGAAGAAGCGGTGCAGAAGGTGGAGCAGCAGATTATCCAAAGCGAAAATAAAGTTAAGCTCTTTATTGGCACTTTGGCTACCAAAGTTAGCCTAGTGGGTGATACCAAAGCTCCCAAAGAAGAAGTGTTGGATTTGCTCAAGCTCAAAGCGGGAGCTAAGATTACCGCGGAAGGCTTTGACGGAGACCTCCGTTCTTTGTATGAATCCGGGTGGTTCTATGAGATTAACCCGACTTTTGTAGCAGTACCGGAAGGTACCCAAATCAATTACAATGTTATAGATAATCCTGTCTTTGAGCAGTTAGATGTAGAAGGCAATACTAAGATTGTTACCGATAAGATTCGCTCTATTATGGACCTTAAACAAGGTGATATTCTCAATACCAAAAAGGTTAACGAGGGTGCCCGCAAGGTAGAGAGTGAATACAGCCAACAAGGCTATATCTTGGCCAAAGTTGGTGATATTAGAATGCTTCCGGATGGACATTTGGCTATGGCTATCAATGAAGGCATTGTTGAAGGCTTCAAAATTAAAGGTAATACTAAGACCAAAGATTATGTAGTTGTTCGCGAGATGCGCTTGAAGAAGGGTGAGCCCTTTAATGCTAAGGCAGCCCGCCGCAGTATGCAAAAGATTTATAACTTGGGTTATTTTGAAGATGTTAACATCAAATTAAACCCGGGCCAAACCCCTGGCGGAGTTGAAGTTGAAATTACCGTAGTCGAGATGAGCACCGGCACCTTCGGTATTGGTGCCGGTTACAGTGATGCTGATGGCTTCTTGGGCATGGTCAATATTGGTGACAAGAACTTCCGTGGTACCGGTGATAAAATTGATTTGCGCTGGGAATTCGGTGGCAGCGGCAGTAATAATAAGAACTATGAATTTTCTTATACCAAGCCTTGGATTGATAAGAAGGGTACAACCGCTGGTCTTACCATTTACAATATGACGAATGAGTATGTGGATTATAACCGTGATGGTGATGAAATTGCCCGTTACGATAAGAAGCGTGTTGGTCAGGAGCTAACCTTTAGCCGTGTTACGGACGATGATAATATCACCAATTACATGACTTTGAAGAATCGTGACGATAAATATGAAGGACCGGAGAGTGGCTATTCCACCCAATACTACGAAGGTATTGGCGATGGCAAAAAAGACACTACGACCAATTATGGATCCGCGGTAGCGGCAGAACGCCAAGCTGCCAATTTCGGTACCAGCCGCAGTATTACTATTGGCCGTGTACTTGATTCTCGTGATAATATCTACGACCCCAGAGATGGTAAACGTACTAACTATAGTATTGAAGTAGCTTCTTTCGGTGGTGATTTCAACTACCAGAAATATAGTGCCGACTACAGATACTACTATCGTGTAGGTGCTGATAATGTCTGGGCGTGGAATATAGCCGCAGGCTATGCTAATGGGGATATGCCCTTGGCACAGCGCTATAGTGTAGGCGGTAGTGATACCTTAAGAGGTTTCAGAGATAATCAATTCAGAGGCAATAGTATGTTCAGGACTTCCTTGGAATTCCGTGTGCCTATTGTTAAGAAGGTGCAAGGCGTATTCTTCACTGATGCCGGTTATGCTTGGGATAAGAATTTGTATGATGAGAAAGATTTTGACTTTAGCTTGATGAAATATAGCGTAGGTATAGGCTTGAGGGTTAATTCTCCTCTAGGTCCATTGCGTTTTGACTATGGTATTCCGCTTAAGGATGGTAATGGCAATCGCTTCCACTTCAGCTTTGGCGGTCAATTCTAAGTTTGGGTGGTCATATGCGTAGAATGAAGTATTGTTACAGTGCTCTTTTGACGCTATTGTTATGTGTGCCTACAGTGCCGTCTTATGCTGTTCCTATTGAGCAGGTAGAGGTGGAGCTGCGTGATGTACAGCAGGGAACAAGCGCTCCTCTCCTGGCACGTATGCAAAAAAGCATTCAAGTGGTAGCAGAACAGCTCTTGCTGACTAAAGATACCGAGAATTTACGCTCTAGCCAGGCCGATTACAGTCGTTTGCTGACAGAAGTGGCCGATAGGGCTTTGACCGGCTATCAAGTCGAGCGGTTATCCTTGCAGCTTAGCCGCACTAGTGTGGTCAGAGTTGCGTTGGCTCCTTGGCATGATACAGTCAAGGATGTGCAAGTGGAAGTGCTTTTCTCAGGTCTTGACAGCAAGTCTTCTCAGGAGCTATTGGACCGTGTGCCGACGCTGCGGCAAGATATTATTGCTACAGTGAAGGGTGCTTCGGCTGATGCTACAGATTGGGCTCAGGGAATAGTAAGAGCTCGCATTCAACAACAATTAGAACAGGCTTTGCCGGATTTTAGGGCGGCCGTTGATTTGACTGGCACTGGACCCAAAGTTCAAGTACAGGTGATTATTTATCCTGTAGGCCAGACTATTAAGAGTATAGAGTTTGATTTTCTCTCCAATAATCTACCCAATTTACTTTTCAAAGATGTGCGAACTAAGTTTCAAACCAAGGTAGATGAATTAAGAGGGATGCCCGTGCTTTATTTGCAAAAAAACCAAGCACAAAAAGAAAAAGAACTTGCAAGTTATTTGTCCCAACAAAAAGTCGTGCAATTATATGGCGCCAAGCCTGTCGTTAAGTTGACGGTAGGAGCAAATACGACGATTGCCGTAGCCCTGGATTCACCTCGCTACAAGGTCTGGATAGAAGGCTATGGAGATGTGGGACGCAATCAAAATAATATTTCTGGTAAGATTCATATTGGCAAATATATTTCCGGTGCAGATGAGCTTTTTGCTGAGACTTCTGTGGTTTTGGATAAGGGCAGTGATTGGGAGCTTGCTCCCGGCTACGCTAGGAAAATGGGTAATGTTACCCTTAGCTACGCGCGGCGCATCACCGACAAGGAGAATGACTATCGGCTGGAGTATGATTTTGCACCCAAGTGGAGGTTGCGGGCAGAGTATTTCTCCGGCGAAGCTAATTATGAGTTTGGACTGCGCTACAGGATACACGAATATTTGAGCGCAGAGTATGTTTATGCCAAAGATAAGCCCTACTTGCGTATTATTGGGAATTTATAAAGTTTCTTGAAAGAGTATGATAATGTTGTTATAATTAATAAGTTAGCTAAAAAAGGTATATTGAGAGAGTAGGGATATTAAAATGATGATGGAATTTGCCAACAAAAAGAATGTTAAGGTCATTTCTTTAATCATCGCAGCTATTTTTGTCATTGGCGTATTTGTTTTGAGCTTGACTCAGAGTAATTTTGGCAAGGAAACCGGCGTGTCTGATTCTGCTATTGGTTGTGTGGAATATCAGAACATTATGCGTGGGGCACCTGGCTTGAATGAAGTACAAGTGACTATGCGTGAGGAAGTTACCAATGCTCAGAAAGAATTTGATGAGAAGAGCAAAGGTATGAATGATGCAGATAAGAGCAAACTGATGAAAGAATATCAGGAGAAGTTAACTGCCAAAGAAAAAGAATTGCTAGACCCTGTTACCAAGAAAGTCAATGATGCTATTGCCGCTGTAGGCAAGCGCAAGGGTTTGGTTATTGTAGTTGATAAAAGCACTGTGGTTTATGGTGGTGCTGATGTTACTGCTGATGTTACGGCAGAACTCAAAAAAAGCAAGTAATTAAGTAAGTTGGTGGATGGATTCCTGATTGCTGAGGAGGGGTAGCTTGCGTTGGCTTATATGTCTGCTTACAGCCCTTGCCATGCTGGTATCTGCCTGTGGCAATTGGGGGCTTAACAAAAAAACAAATATAGCAATCGTGGATTGGCAAAAAGCGATGGAAAGCCATCCCCAGTATGAGAAGCTCCAAAGATATGCACAGGAGTTGCACCGAGCAGAGAAAATGCGTGATGAGCAGAAAGCGCTAGGGATGCAGCAGTTATCTTTGATTAAGAAGATGATGCAGCTCAAGCAAGGCGGTCAAGCCAATTTTATGCAGGCTGAATACACCACCAAGATGTTAGAGCGCGAAACCGTCAATCGTGATAGACTACGCAAGCTGGAAGCCAAGCTTGACGGAGAAGCAGAACAGTATGTGATTGCTGAGCGCCACAAGGTGGAGGAAGTCTATCGCCTGCCTATCATTAATCTTAGACTTAAGCTGGAGAATGTGCGCATGACAGTGTCGGCGCGCCAAGCTGTGGAAAAAGAACTGCAAGATATTCTTGCCGCCAGATCTCATGCCATGGCGGTAGTAGAGGCAAGAAAACAAGACTACATTAATCAGAAGCTAGGACCTGAAATTGAGAAGAACAATAAGGAACTGGACGAATATGCTAAGCAATTAACAGGCGAGTATATGAAAAAGGGCTTGGGCATTAAAGACAGTGACAGGGCAAGACTCAAACAGGGCCCGGCAGAGTTTGACAAGCTGATGGCCTCTCTAGATAAGCAAGTGAACCAAAAGGGTGCCGATTATGACACTCTGGAAGCTAGCATGTCTAGTGATATCAATAGTGCTATTACTAAGATTGCTCTGACGAAGAAGTATAGCCTGGTGGTACGCGATGTGCGCGCCAATATAGCGGCGACTGATATTACCAATAGTGTTATTAATGAATTGAAAAATATAGCAAAGTAATGGAGAGGGATAGACAATGTTAAAAAAATTATTAGTGGTAGCAATGTTGGCTACTATGGCTGTAACTTCCTTTGGCTGTGGCCGCAATGACCAATTCGGTACAGTGGATATGAAAAAGATTGAGAGCGAAAGCACTGTGTACAAGGCTATTAAAGAAGATATGACCGCTAAGGCCAAGACCTTGCAAGAAGAAATGATGAAAGAAACTGAAGGCAAGAGTCAAGAAGAAGCGCAGAAGGTTGTGCAGGATAAGAGCGCTAAGATGCAGGTTATCCAAACAGAAGCACAAAATAAGCTCAAGACAAGCTTTGAAACAGCAGCTGGTGAAGTAGCCAAAGAAAAGAAGCTGGGTGCTATCTTAGTGAAAGAAGCAGTTCCCCAAGGTGGCGTCGACGTTACTGATGATATTTTGAAAAAGATGAAATAACCTGTGAAGGGCGGACCGCATCGTCCGTCCTTTTCGTATATTATAGGCGGAGGGAAAGAATATGAATAAAACAGTAGGCGAATTAGCCCAATTATTGCAGGGTAAGGTTGAAGGAGATGCCTCCAAACTTATTGCCGGAGTTAATGGCTTAGAAGAGGCGAGCAGTGAGCAAATATCTTTTGCAGTGCCACCCTATGTGGAGCATTGTCATTTAAGCAGGGCCGGGGCTATGGTCTTGGCGCTAGATGACCCATCTTTGCCGGATAGGCCTGTTATTAAGGTCGCTAATCCCCGTGCGGCGTTTGCCCAATTGTTGGAAATATTCCGTGCTCCGGAGGAGGTTGAGCGTGTCATCAGCCACTATGCCTATGTTTCGCCCCAGGCCCATATTGGCAAGAATGTGGCAATTCAAGCTTTTGCCTATGTAGCAGACGATGCTGTGGTCGGCGACGATACTGTTATCTACCCTCACGTTTATGTGGGCAAAAAGGTTACGCTCGGTGCGGGCTGTGTTCTCTATCCCAGTGTTACGGTGCGTGAAGGCTGCCAGATTGGGGCACGCTGTATTTTGCAGGCAGGTTGTGTTATCGGTGGTGATGGCTTTGGCTTTATTACCACTAATGGTAAGCATAGCAAGGTTTTGCAAACGGGCAATGTCGTACTAGGCGACGATGTGGAAGTTGGTTGCAATACCTGTATTGATAGAGCCACCGTAGATAGCACTATTGTGGGCAATGGTACCAAGATAGATAATCTGGTGCATTTAGGCCATAATGATATTGTAGGCGAAAATTGTTTGTTTGTGGCTCATGTGGGTATTTCCGGCAGTGTGAATATTGGACATAATTGTACTTTTGGCGGACAAGCGGCTACCGTGGGTCATATTACTATTGGCGATAATTGTACTTTTGCCGGTCGTGCCGGCATTATTGGCGATATTCCCTCTAATTCTATTTTGGCAGGATTCCCAGCTCAGCCTCACAAGGAATGGCTGCGAGAAGAAGCTAGTTTGCGCAAGGTTGGTTCGCTGCTCAAGCAGGTTAAGGCTCTGGAAAAAGCCGTTGCGGCTTTGCAAGCAGATAAGAAATAAGAATGATAGGGTACTTTTTGATTAGACAGTAAGGAGAGTGACAAGCTATGCTAGGCTATTGGGCCATGAAGCTATTGAGTAAAATATTGTGTATTGCACCCCGTTGTCTGCGCACTGCTTTTGCCTCCTTTACCGGATGGTTGGCATGGAAGCTCGTACCGACTTGGCGTGAGGTCATGGCGGTGGAGAATATTAAAGCCTGCTTGGGCGTGGATGACGCTAGAGCCAGAGCAATTGCTCGCGAGAGTGTTACTAGATTTGGCCGGATGATTGTGGAAGTATTGCGCTTTCCCTTGCTTACGCCGCAGAATTTTCGCCAGCTGGTGAAGGTAGAGGGCGAGGAATACTTAGAAGCGGCTTTTGCCCAACACCATGGCGTGGTTATGTGTACGGCGCATTATGGTAATTGGGAAATGCTCGGTGGTACCATGGCTCTTTTGGGCTATCCTATTTTGTCCATTACTCGTAAGCAAAATAACAGTGGCATGGATAAGTTCATCAATGAATACAGGGAAATGGTGGGGCAAAAGGTTGTATATAATCATGGCGAAAACAGTATGCTAGCCATCAACCGTATCCTGAGAGATAAGAATTTATTGGGAGTCTTGTATGACCAAGATACAGGTCAAGATGGAGAGAAATTAATCTTTTTTGGCAAAAAATCAGTTGTGCCACCGGGAGCGGCGTTACTCTCTAGAATGCACAAAGCTCCGATTATACCGACCTTTATGCACAATAACCCGGATGGAACCTTGACGGCTAAGATTTATCCACCATTATACACACCAAAAACAGGTGACAGAAATAAAGATGTTCATGGTATAATGGAAGAGTTGATAATTATAGCAGAGCAGGAGATTATTCAAGACCCGGCGAT
>JAQUUF010000180.1 GCA_028693975.1 Acidaminococcaceae bacterium | reverse complement strand
GACTCGACGCTAGGAGGGGGCACAAAGCAGCCAGGCGACACCTTAAAGGCAAAATGTGGCTGTGTGTAATACTGGATAGCTACGGAAAGTGCTCCGTAATCCTTACCCCCGGGCTGAGCCGTCATCCGCTCTGCCACTTCTTTTTGGACCATTACCACCAAACGGCGGAGCGGTAGCTTTTGCTCTAAGAGAGCAAAAATAATCGGCGTAGTAATATAGTAGGGTAAATTTGCTGCCACCACAAAATCACGGCCGCCCAGCTCCTGGATAATATTCACTTTTAAAATATCTTCATTAATAATACGCACATTGTCATAGCCAGCTAAGGTTTTCTCCAAAACCGGCAGCAGATGGCTATCTAATTCAACGGCTACTACTTCTGCTCCCGTTGTAGCCAGAGCTTGGGTCAAGGTCCCTATACCCGGACCTATTTCTAGCACCAAATCTCCTGCGGTAATCTGTGCGGCGGCGGCAATCTTACTCACAATCTGTTCATCTACCAAAAAATTCTGACCTAATTTTTTCTTGGCTTTGAGGCCAAAACTATTCAAAATATGTCGCGTCACTTCACGCTTAGCTATAATTGGCTGCTCCATAAATACCTCTTTCTTCCTTACTTCTCCGGTGGCAACGCAGCAACAGCTGTCTCAAACTCGCTGCGAGTGACACCGTAATTATTTAATCTACTCAAAAATCTCTTGGCATTGCCATGGCCGATACCCAGCAGAGCACCCAGGCTATCGCGGCGGGCGGCCGCTTGCTCAGAGCCATTCAAAGCATAAGCAAAAAGGTCTGTCATCGTAAACTCTTGTCCCACCTGCATAGTACTGTAACGAACTTTGGCCAGGGCCTGGAGAATAGATTCCGGTGACGCTTGTTCTACACCTAGGTCGTTATGAGCAATAGCTTCTTCGCGAGGGATAAAAGCCTGACCTGCTTGAGGGAAGCGCTCCGTCAAAAAACGCCTGATTTTCTCGCCAGCCACATCTGGGTCTGTCAAAATAATAATACCCCGCTTCTCATAAGCAGCAGCAATCTGCTCCAAAGTCCGCTTAGGCAAATTAAAGCCACCTGTTTCTATGGTTTCGGCCTCTAGAGCCTTACCAATGGCTACTGTGTCCATTTTTCCTTCAACTACAATTACTTCTTTTAGCACGCCTATCTCCTTCTGACCATAAATAAAGGCGACGATTACTCGCCGCCTCTATTGTAACCTTATTCTTCTAAAATGTACATATCCACACTTCGTCGGCCCCAACTCACGGCCTCACCGTAATCATACATAAACAAGTCTATGCGGTTACCTTGAATCGCACCACCGCAGTCTCCCGCCATAGCAAAACCATAACCGGGAATATAGACCTTCGTCCTATAAGGAATTACTCTAGGATCTACGGCGATAATCCCCTTGTAGGGAACAATACCGATGGAGGTGACACCGTCACCATTGCCTTCCGCCAAAGTATAAGCGGTAGCTTCCATTTGTACAACTTTTCTGTAACGCACATACCCTCTGGAAGTAGAGATCATATTCTCCCCCGTACCCAGAGCTACTACTTGCGGAGTGGAGGGGATAACTACCGTAGAGGCAATATCTCTTCTAATTTGGCGACTGCCAATATTAACCACTCTTGATGTTACTTCTTGGACCCCATTCTTGCCTGGGGTAATTACCTGTTGGTGTCCTCGTGGCAACCTAGGATCATTTTGGAACTTAACTTCATAGGGTAGTTCCTTTTTCTCCGTAGTTACCTCAGCGCCCTGACTGACCAAATTAATGGTTTGACCAGGAGTAAGTCTGGAATCCAGACCCGGATAAACTTTAGTATCCTGATACTCTACGCCAATTGCATCCAGTGCTTCGCGCACAGTTGCACGTCCTATAGAATACTCGGTTGTTCTGCCTGCCTTCCATACATGAATAGGCATTGCTCTTATTACTTCTATTTCTGTTCCACTGTCTAACCTTTTGCCATTTTTTAAAACATAGCCATCAGCACTACCCAGCACTACACCTGCATCTTCTAATGCACCCTTGACGGTAAGAGCTCTGGTATCGACGCTAACAACTTTGCCGTCAACCATAACAGTCATAGTTTTGGGTGCCACAGCAAAACCTGTGAGGCAACTAGACACAATCATGATGACTAAGGCAACAACCAGCACCTTATAGGGACGGTTTGAAATGTTTTTTATAACCATTCTTCAACCTCCTTCAAAGTGGTGTCATTCTACCATATTGTCAAGGGTACTGTCAATTTAGATTTAGTACCAGCTCTTAAAAATAAACAAAAATACCGCACTTCTTTTATTGAAATGCGGCGTTTTGTAATATTCACTTTATTTTCTTATAAAGTCGCTTAAGATTGGCTGTAGAAGCCTCTATGAGCTCTTCCTTGGACTCACTGCGCAAGGTCGCAGCATGCTCCACCACCAGTTCTGTGTAGGTAGGTTTGTTCCTTTTGCCACGATAAGGCATCGGAGTCAAATAGGGAGAATCTGTCTCAAAGAGAATTCTGTCGAGCGGTGCATGAGCCAAAACCTCTTTAGTTTTCTTGGAATTAGCAAAAGTCGAGCTGCCGCCAAAGCCTAAATAAAAGCCCATTTTCCAGAGTTCTTTGGCCATCTCCAATGAGCCTGAATAGCAATGGAACACGCCTACCAAGCCCTGACCTTCTTCTTGCAAAAGGCGCAAACAATCACCATGAGCTTCCCTGTCATGAATCATAATAGGCAGCTCTAGCTCTTGGGCCAAGTGCAACTGCTCCACGAAGCGCTTTTGTTGCAATTCGTGTGGAGCACCTTCATCATGATAGTAATCCAAGCCTATCTCGCCAATAGCTACTACCTTGCTATCTTGAGCCCAGACGCGCAGACGCTCTATATCAGTATCTGCCATAGAGCTGATTTCCTCCGGATGCCAGCCTACCGCAGCATAAACGAAGGGATATTTGTGCGCTAGTTCCAACG